>USCV01000038.1 GCA_900553225.1 uncultured Clostridium sp.
TATAGGAGAGTGGGCATTTAGTGGCTGTAGAAGTTTAACAAGTATAGAAATCCCAAGTAGTGTGACAAGTATAGGAGAGTGGGCATTTAGTGGCTGTAGAAGTTTAACAAGTATAGAAATCCCAGAAGGAGTAACAAGTATAGGACAAAGTGCGTTCTATAATTGTAGCAGTTTAACAAGCATAAATGTGGAAGAAAACAATCAGAGCTATTGCAGTGAAGATGGAATATTGTTCAATAAAGATAAAACAGAGTTAATAAAATATCCAAGTAAAAAAACAGATAAACAATATGTAATCCCAAGTAGTGTAACTAGTATAGGAAGTTATGCATTTGAAAGCTGTAGCAAATTAACAAGTATAGAAATTCCAAGTAGTGTAGCGAGTATAGGAAAGCAGGCATTTTATAATTGTAGCAGTTTAACAAGTATAGACATCCCAAGTAGTGTAACTAGTATAGGAAGTTATGCATTTGAAAGCTGTAGCAGTTTAACAAGTATAGACATCCCAAGTAGTGTAACTAGTATAGGAGATTATACATTTTATGGCTGTAGCAGTTTAACAAGTATAAATATACCAGAAGGAGTAACGAGTATAGGAGGTTGTGCATTTTTGGGCTGTAGCAAATTAACAAGTATAGAGATCCCAAGTAGCGTAACTACTATAGGAAATAGTGCGTTCAATGGTTGTAGAAGCTTAACAAGTATAGAAATCCCAAATAGTGTAACTAGTATAGGAAGTAATGCATTTTATAACTGTAGCAATTTAACAAGTATAGACATCCCAAGTAGTGTAACAAGTATAGGAGCTGGTGCATTTCACGGATGTAGCCAATTAACAAGTATAGAAATTCCAGAAGGAGTAACTAGTATTGGAGGTAGTACATTTTATAGTTGTAGCAAATTAACAAGTATAGAAATCCCAAATAGTGTAACTAGTATAGGAAGTAATGCATTTTATAACTGTAGCAATTTAACAAGTATAGACATCCCAAGTAGTGTAACAAGTATAGGAAGAAGTGCATTTTATAATTGTAGCAAGTTAACCACAATCAATTATCACGGAACAGAAGAACAGTTTAAAGAAATTAAAATAGACTCAGGTAACGATTACTTCAAAAATGCCACAGTCAATTACATAGAATAAACAATAAAATATAAAGGGAGAACTTATAAATAACAATGAAAATGTTATTATATAGAGTTTTCTCAATTTTTATACTAGGAATATATTAAAAAGATAAACACTTGTTTAAAAATAAACCCCCGCAAGTAAATTAATTTACTTGCGGGGTAGGATTAGATAACAAGTTCGTACTGAACCTTTTCAATTCCATCAATTGTTTCGGCGCCAAGTTTAACTACAAGATTAGTAGCTGGAATATTCCCTTTTGAAATATCAAACAGCAAACTGTAGTAGGACGTACTTTTAAGAACTGAAGCAAAAAGTTTTATTGCTTCTTGCATATATCCGCAGTTTCTATAGGCATTACCTATAAAAAACTGCATATCCAATGACTTATAATCTTTGTTTGCTAAAGCCTGCATTGCTCCTACTGGACCAAATATAGTATCCTCAATTATATATGCATGATCATTGATAAAGTCAAGTCTTGCATAGCTGTCCATTAACAAGGCCACTTGGGTTAAATTTTCTCTACCCATGTCTGAAACATAGAATTGGATGTCTGGATTAGACCGATATAATTTATCATAGGTTCTAGCATCCCAAACTGTAGGTGTACGTAAAGTGATTGACATAGTAATCCTCCTAATAAATTTAATAAAGATTATTATACCATAAAAATATGACTGTGTAAACTGATTTTTCAAAAAATATTATAATTAATTTTATTTAATTTGGCTTAATCTACAATGATGTTAGACAATATTATGGTAATATCATCATTCAGAACGTTACATTAATAAAACCTCAAAATTTCTTGCATAACAAAAGAATACTTGTTATAATATCACGAGAAGGATGGTAAGATTTATGGTAAAGGTTATGTTTATATGTACTGGAAATATATGTAGAAGTGCAATGGCAGAAGCGATAATGAAAGAGGAAGTAAATAAAATGGGTAAAGAGGACCAAATTGAGGTTTACTCAGCTGGAACTTATGCAGAAGACGGAGATTGTGCATCTATGCATGCAATAGAAGCAATGGAATATTACGATATCGATTTAAAAGGTCATAGAGCTACAAGCTTGCGAAATTCTAAAATTCGTCAAATGGATATTATTCTTTGTGCAACATTAGAACATAAGCAAATAGTATTAAGATTATATCCAGAATTAAAAGGAAAAGTTTATACTATGAAAGAATATGCAGGTCTTGATAATGATGGAGAAGATTTAAATATAAAAGACCCTTGGGGATATAATCTTCACATTTTTTTAGAATGTGCAAAGGAGATTAGTAAATGTATTGATAATATTTTGATTAAAATAATTGACAAATAAATAAAATCAGAGCAAAATACAAACAAAAATTCGCAAAAAAATAAGGAGATAGCAAAATGGAAGATTTATTAGAGAGTTTAAATAATAGACAAAAAGAAGCAGTAGTAACAACAGAGGGACCATGTTTAGTAATTGCAGGAGCTGGAAGTGGAAAAACTAAGGTTTTAACACATAAAATTGCATATTTAATGACTCAAAAGTATGTAAAACCATGGAATATACTTGCAATTACTTTTACAAATAAGGCAGCAAATGAAATGAAACAAAGAGTTGAAAATATTGTTGGAGATGCAGCAAAAGATATATGGATGGGAACATTTCATTCAATTTGCGTAAGAATATTAAGAAAATATATAGATAGAATAGGATTTGATAATTCATTTTTAATTTTTGATACACAAGATCAAAAGACATTAATGAAAGACTGCTTAAAAGCATTGAAAGTGGATGATAAATTATTTACAGACAGAAGTGTTTTATATGAAATTAGTAACGCAAAAAATGATATGCTAGAGCCAAGGGCTTATAAAGTAAAATATGAAGGCGATTTTCGTAAAGAAACAATTGGACAAATTTATGAATTATATCAAAGAAGATTAAAAGAAAATAATGCAATTGATTTTGATGATATTATAAATTATTGTATAAAGATACTTACTGAAAATGAAGATGTATTAGACTATTATACAGAAAAATTTAAATATGTATTAGTAGATGAATACCAAGATACAAACAAAGCTCAATTCCAACTTGTATCTATTCTTGCTTCAAAATATGGAAATATTACTGTTGTTGGAGATAATGACCAAGGAATATATTCTTTTAGAGGCGCGGATATTACTAATATTTTAAACTTTGAAAAGGATTTTCCAGGTACAAAAATTATTAAACTAGAGCAAAATTATAGATGTACAGGAAATATTTTAAAAGCAGCAAATGCCGTTATAAAAAATAATCAAGTTAAATATGATAAAAAATTATGGACTGAAAATGAAGAAGGAAGTATGCCTACTATTTTTAGTGGTGATGATGAATACAATGAAGCAAAATACATAGCAGAGCAAATAAATTCATTAAAAAGAGAAGAATATTATAAGTTTTCTGATTTTGCTATTTTGTATAGAATGAACTCTCAATCTAGAGCAATAGAGGAAATTTTGAGAAGAGAAGATATTCCGTATAAAATAATAGGTGGACTAAAATTCTATGAAAGAAAAGAAATAAAAGATATTATAGCATACTTAAGATTGATTTTTAATACATCTGATAATATATCATTAAAAAGAATAATAAATGAACCAAAAAGAGGAATTGGAAAAACTAGTTTAGAAAACATCGAAAGATTATCAGAAGATTCTGGAAAATCAATGTATGATATAATAAAAAATGCACAAGAATATGGATTAAATAGGATTTATTTAAATTCTAGAGAGTTTATAGAGACAATAGAAGATTTAAGAAATAAAAAAGATGATTTAGCAATTTCAGACTTAATTAAAGAAATTCTAAATAAAACAGGATATACAAAAGCACTAGAACTTGAAAATACAGTAGAAGCAGAAAGTAGAATTCAAAACTTAGAGGAATTTTTAACAGTAGCCATTGAGTTTGAAGAAGAATCAGCAGATAATACACTTGCAGAATTTCTAGAGGGAATTACTCTTTCTAGTGATGTAGATAATTTAGAAGAGGAAGAAGAGTCAGTTACATTAATGACGCTTCACAGTGCTAAAGGACTAGAATTCCCTGTTGTGTTTTTAGTTGGAATGGAAGAAGGAATTTTTCCAGGATATAAATCAATTGGAGAACCGAAAGAGCTTGAAGAAGAAAGAAGGCTATTTTATGTTGGAATAACAAGAGCAAAAGAGCATTTATACTTAACGTGTGCCAAAAGAAGAACAATATTTGGGTCTACAAGTTATAATGCAATGTCAAGATTTATAAATGAGATTCCAGGTGAATTATTAGCTGGATATGAAGAATTAAATTCAGAAAAAGGTGAACAGTTTAAAGATAGTTCATATAAATGGGAATATGGAAATTCTAAAGCAGGGGCTGTTAAGTTATATAATGTAAAAGATTCAGACGTATTTGGAAAAAGTGTAAGAAAGGAACCGCAGTTTGCATTTAGAACAGCAGAAAGTTTCCTAAATAATATCGCAATGAAACAAAATAACTCAGTTGACTTAAGTGCATATGAACCAGGCAAAAGGGTATATCATAGAAAGTTTGGAGAAGGTGTTATTAATTTAGTTGAAAAAGAAGGGGAAGATTTAAAACTAGATATAGATTTTACGAAATTTGGACATAAAAGATTAATGGCAAAATTTGCAAATTTAGAGATAATTTAAAAAAATAAATGCAGTTATAACTTTAAAAATTTTAAATAACACAAGTTTTAAAAGTATGACTGCATTTTTATATATTATTAATTAAAATAGAAAATATGAACTAGGTATTACAAAATTAAATAAGATTTAAAAAAGTAAAAGTATAAATGTATAAAATATAAAAAAGAGCCAATAATAAAATGTAAATAAATTTAGAAAGGAAGATGATTATGCCAAATTTGAGCCAAGTTGAACTTCAAAATTTAAGACATTTAATTGGTGCACACGAGACTTCTTATCAAAAGTTAAATAACTATGCTTCTCAAGCAGTGGATCCACAAATTAAGCAAATTTTCACAAAATCTGCACAAGATGCATTAAACACAAAACAAAAGTTAATGTCTTTTTTAAATAACTAATGGGGGAGGATAATATGGACGAAAAAACAATGGTAAATGATATATTAAATGGTGTTAAGTCAGAACTTACTACTTATCAAACTGTTATTTCTGAAACTGAAAATATGAGTCTAAGACAAACTATACAACAGATTAGAAATAATGATGAAAGCTTTCAGTATGAATTATTTAAAATTGCAACAACAAAAGGATATTATAAACCAGCAGCACCTGCAACAATAACAGAAATACAAACAGTAAAAACAGAATTACAATAAATGTAAATTGTTTTATATTAAAATGACTTTAGTTTTTTAGTACAATTATAAAATAGACTAAGAAGCTAAAGTTTTTTGATTAATATAGAAAAAGTAAAAAAAATAAGACATATCGAGAAATATTAAGAAAAGTATAAACATTAGATTCTATGGTTCTTAGATAATACTAAAAGAAATATAGAGTTAAACAAAATTAATAATAAATTTATTTATATTAAAAGTTATAAACCCTCATAAATTTTAATATGAATGTGTGCTAAAATCTATGAGGGGTGTAAAAATTTAATTTTGTATTTATTTAGAATTATAAGAAAAATATTTTAAACATGTTTTAATAGCATTATTTTTAATGTAAACTTGCCCACATTCTCGTAATTTACAAGCATATAGCTCTGAATTATTAACATATGTGCTAAATTCTGTAATTAAAGAGAACAATTTTTTATAGTATTTATATTCTGCATTAATATTTGAAAATACTAGATAATAATGATTTTTATATGTATAAAGTACAATTGATTTACATGAATTATTAATATTTTTAATGTCAGAAGATTTCACTGCTAACGAAAAATTACAAAAGTCATCAAATGAAGAAAATCTATAAACTGACTGCTGAAGTGAAGTAGTTATTTTTTTTCTTCTAAATTTAACTTTTGAAAATTTTGTAGGTTCTTTTTCGTATTTATCTGTAAGTCTTGTAACAGTAAAAATAAAATCTTCGTTATTCATAGCAAATGCTTCAATCCTAACTTTATAATTTTTCGTAATAAAGCCGACTTCCTTTTCAGCCTTATCTAGCATATCTAAAAAAATATCTTGAGTTTCCAAAGAGCTAGACATGAATGCATGAAAATCAATATGTTGTTCAATTAAGTCTTTAGTACTTACTATAATTCTTAGTTTATTTTCATTAAGTTTTTCAAATTTCATATTTATCCTCCATAATTGATTATAATATAATTATACAATATTTTTAGCTAAAAATAAATGAGTAAAATTTGGTAATATATAATTACTTTTTAGTATTTTTTTATATTATATGAAAAATATTAAAAAGTGTACATAGTATATTATAGTATAACATATTTTTGTAAAAAGTCAAAATATATTATGCTTCATGATACTTATTATACAGATTTGTATAGTCTCTATGCAAGTAAAATCAAAGTACAAATTTCGACCGAAAATGATATTTTCT
Organism: uncultured Clostridium sp.; assembly: GCA_900553225.1. Taxonomy (GTDB): domain Bacteria; phylum Bacillota; class Clostridia; order TANB77; family CAG-508; genus CAG-492. The sequence goes on from USCV01000038.1 coordinate 6,672, forward strand.
AATAAGAACATAGACAAATAATTGATGATAGTACATAATTAGAATATATAAAAATAGTAATTAAGAAAGTGTAAAAAAATGGATTTTTGGCTTGAAAAAAATGCATTTTCAGGATATAATACAAATAATGAAAAAGAACGAAAGAAAGTAGGAAAGATAATGGCAACAAAAGAAAAAAACATATGGATATTAATGATATTTATTTTATCTGGATTAGTAATTGGTGGATTACTTGGACAGCTTGCTTCAAAAGTAAACGTTTTGTGGTGGCTTTCTTATGGGGAAACATTTGGACTTACTACTCCACTTGAGCTAGATTTAAATATTTTAAAAATAACATTTGGCTTAACTTTTAAAATTAATATAGCAAGTATTATAGGAATGATGATAGCTATATTTGTTTATCGCAAAATGTAAAAATAATGGGGCACGAATAGAAAGGATTTTATGACCATTAAAGAATTACCAGAATCAGAAAGACCATATGAAAAATTACAAATATATGGTGCAAATAAGTTATCAAATGCAGAACTATTGTCAATAATAATAAAGACAGGAACAAAAGAGTATACTTCTATAGATTTGGCCAATAAGGTTTTAAGTTTAAATACCAATAGTAATATAAGAGGTATGTTAGACTGTTCTATAGAAGAATTTATGACAGTAAAGGGAATTGGCAAAGTAAAAGCAATTCAACTTACAGCAATAGGAGAACTTGCAAAAAGAATGTCAAAACCATTAAATATTTTAAATATTAAAATAACATCTCCAAATGATGTATGCAATTTACTTATGGACGAGCTTAAATATGAAAAGCGTGAAAAAGTAAAAGTAATAATTTTAAATGCTAAAAACAATATATTAAAAATAGTAGACTTAGGAACAGGAACTACGAGTATTGCTATTATAGATCCAAAGGATGTATTGCTAGAGGTAGTAAAAATGGGGGCACCAAAAATGATCTTAATACATAACCATCCCAGTGGAGATCCAACACCTAGCATTCAGGATTTACGTATCACAAAAAGATTATGCGAATGTTCGAAAATGTTTGGAGTAGAACTATTAGATCATATTGTTATTGGAGATGGAAGGTATGAAAGTATTTTTTCATGGGAAAAGAAAGGATTGTGGAAATTAAAATGAAACTTTTTAATTTTGTGTCAAAGGATATAGGAATAGACTTAGGAACAGCAAATATATTGGTAACTCTAAAAGGTAGAGGCATTGTTCTTAAAGAGCCATCAGTTGTTGCTATAAACAAACAAAGACATTGTATATTAGCAACTGGATATGAAGCAAAGGAAATGCTAGGAAGAACACCAAATGAAATAGATGCAATTAGACCAATGAAAGACGGAGTTATAGCTGATTTCACAGCAACTCAACTTATGCTTAAAAATATCATAAAAAAGATATGTAAAAGATATAATGCTGGAAGACCAAGAGTTGTAGTTGGTGTACCATCTGGAATAACAGAAGTTGAAGAGAGAGCTGTAGAAGAAGCTGTACTTCAAGCAGGGGCAAGAGAAGTATATTTAATTGAAGAGCCAATGGCAGCAGCAATTGGTTCTAGTATTAATGTTGCAGAACCAACAGGAAACATTATAGTTGATATTGGTGGAGGAACAACAGAAGTTGCAGTTATTTCCCTAGGTGGAATTGTACTTTGTAACTCTTTGAGAGTTGCTGGAGACGAATTAGATCAAGATATTGTAAATTATGTAAAAAGAGAAATGAATTTAGCAATTGGTGAAACCACAGCAGAACAAATAAAAATGGAAATAGGATGTGCTACTCCTCTAATGACAGAAATGACTATGGAAATAAGAGGAAGAGATTTAACAACTGGCTTACCAAAGCATGCAATAGTTACTTCTTCTCAAATTGAAGAAGCAATGGCGGAATCTATATATAAAATTATTGATGTTGTAAAGCAAACGTTAGAAAGAACACCGCCAGAACTTGCTTCTGATATTATGGAACGAGGTATAGTTTTAGCAGGTGGTGGGGCTTTAATTAGGAATTTAGATAAACTACTTAGTTCAAAAACTGGTATGCCAGTATATGTAACGGAAGATCCATTAGATTGTGTAGCAAAAGGTGCAGGAAAAACATTAGAAGATTTAGAAAAATTAAAAAGTATATTAATAAATGCTAGAAAAAGATAATTAGGAGAAATGAATGAGAGAAAATAAGAAGACAGGTATTATTGGAATTATTATTACTGTAATAATCTTAATTATTATTGTGAGCATAACAAATATTAGAGTTGAAAAATGGTCTTATGTAGGAAATATACTAGGTAATGTTGTTATGCCTGTTCAAAGCGGTTTAACTTATTTAAAAAATAAAATTGCAGGGAATGATAATTATTTTATTAATGTTAATGAACTAAAAAATGAAAATGAACAGTTAAAAAATGAGAAAACACAGCTAGAAGCATCTGTAAGAGAACTTGAAATTATAAAGGCAGAAAATGCAACATTAAAGGAATATGTGAACCTAAAAGATAAATATTCAGAGTATTCTACAAAGCCCGCGTATGTTATAGAGAGAGATTTTAGTAATTATAGTAAAATTATAGTAATTAATATAGGAAAAAATGATGGAATTGATGTAAATATGACAGTTATATCTGAAAAAGGATTGGTAGGACATGTTATTTCTGTAACAGATACTACTGCAAAAGTTCAAACTATTATAGATACCTCAAATGCAGTAAGCAGTAGTATTACAACATCTCGAGACAGTATACTTTTGAAAGGCTCATTAAATGAAACATTTTTAAAAGCCACCTCTATTCCAACAGATTCAACGATTATAGAAGGGGACTTGGTAGAAACATCTGGAATTGGAGGTATATATCCAAAGGGGATTTATATTGGTACAATAAAAAGAGTCTTAAGTACTAAAAATATAACAGATAGATATGCGTTTGTTGAACCAGCAGTTGATTTTTCAAAATTAGAAACAGTTTTAGTAATAACAAATTAATTTGTGGGGTGAATATTATTTGAAAAAAACAGTGGCAGTAATTGTACTAATTTTAATGTTCTTTTTAATTTATTTTATGCAAATAAATTTTTTTGATTGGTTCACAATATCAGGCATAAAACCTAATTTATTTGTTATATATGTTTTGATAATAGGAATATTTGCTGGTAAAAGAGCAGGAACTATAGCTGGTTTTTGCATTGGTATGTATATTGATATACTAACCGGTAGATTTGTTGGAATATCAGCAGTTTTATTTGCAATAATTGGATTTTCGTCTGAATATCTGAACAAGAATGTTTCAAGCGAGAATAAAATAACATTGATTTTAATAGTGATGGCAAACACATTTTTTTATGAATTAATATATTATCTAATATCGGCTTGGAGACTGGCTATATCTATTGAGTTATTTCCATTTATAAAGATATTATGTATTGAAATTCTTTATAATAGTTTACTTATAATTATTTTATATCCAGCAATTCAAAGATTTGGAAATTTTTTAACAGAAACATTTAGCAAACAAAAATCTTCAACCATGTATTTTTAACAAAGGAAAAATTTTATTTATGTGGTTATTTTGCAGTATCAAATGTTTTTTTATATTGCATAGCTTTTGTATAGAAAAATTTTTAAGTATTAAATTATTAATAAAGAGGTGAAAAATTGGACAAATTAAATAAAATTAAAGTTAGATATAATATAATTTTATTAGGTATATATATTATTGGAATCATATTACTTGTTCAGCTTTTCAATCTTCAAATAGTAAAAGGGCAAGAATACAGAAAACAATCAAATACAAGGTTAACTAGAGAAACAACCATAAAAGCTGCAAGAGGAAATATATGTGATAGAAATGGAAACAAATTAGTATCTACAAAAATGGAATTTAATTTAGAGTTATATAAAACTAAAATAGATAATAAAACATTAAACCAAACTATTTTAGATATGATTAATATTTTAGATAAAAATGAAGATACATACATAGATAATTTGCCAATTAAAGTTGAACCATTTGATTTTATTGGAAGCGATGAAACAATTCAAAGTTGGAAAAAAACAAATAAAATGCAAGAGGATTTATCAGCAGAAGAATGTTTCTATAAGCTAAAGCAGAAATATGAAATAATACAAGAAAACGTTCAAGATGCAAGAAAAATAATGGGTATTAGATATGAAATTAGCTCAAAAGGTTATAGTAGTACTAAGACAGTGGAACTTGCAAAAAATATTAGTAGAACTAGTATGTTAGAAATAAGTGAGAAAAATTCAAACTTTCCAGGCATAAATATAGTAACAGTTCCTACAGTTGCATATAATTCTGGAACCCTTGCTTCTCATATATTAGGGACTGTTGGAAAAATTACACAACCAGAATTAGAGGAAAAAACGAATTACGATATTAATGATATAATTGGAAAAACAGGTATTCAGTATGTATTTGAAGAATATCTGAAGGGAAAAGATGGGATAAAACAAATAGACATGGCCGTTGATGGAACTGTTACAGATGAATATACCGAAAAAGAAGCTGTTTCTGGTAGTGATGTAATTTTAACAATTGATGCTAATTTGCAAAAAGTTGCAGAAGAAGCATTAAAAGAAGATATAGAAAAGATTGCAAGTGGAGGATTCGCAGAAAAAAGTAATGCAAATGCAGGGGCTGTTGTAGTGATGAATGTAAAATCTGGTGAAGTTTTAGCACTAGCTAGCTATCCGGATTATGAACCACAGTTATTTGTAGAAGGAATAAGTACGGAAAAGTATAATGAATATGTAAATTCCACAGAGAAACCATTGTTTAATAGAGCAATAAGTGGTGCATATGCGCCAGGTTCTACATTTAAAATGGTAACGGCAATTGCAGGTTTAGAAACTAATAAAATTACACCAACAGAAAAAATAAATGATATTGGGGTATATCCAAGAGGACATCATCCAGTATGTTGGTATTATACGAGCTTTCATTCAGGACATGGATATTTAAATGTATCAGAGGCAATTAAACACTCATGCAACTACTTCTTTTATGAATTGGGGTATAGAATGGGAATAGATACGTTGTCGAAATATGCTTCATATTTTGGTCTTGGAAGAAAAACTGGAATTGAGCTTCAAGGTGAAGCAGTTGGAGATTTAGCAACAAGAGAAAAAGTTGAAAAACAAAATAAAGAATGGTATTTAGCAGATACTTTATCTGCAGCAATTGGACAAAGTTATAATAATTTTACACCTGTGCAGATGGCTAAATATATCAGCATGTTAGTAAATGGTGGAAATCCTATCGATGTTAGTATAGTTAAAAATATTATAAATATAGATGGACAAGAAGTATCAAAACAAGAAATTAATGAATTTGTTAATAAAAAATTAAATTTGCAAGATGAAAAAGTAGAAAATTTAAATATGAAAAAAGAAAATATTAAAGCCGTTTTAGAAGGAATGAGAGGAGTTACTAGTGAATCAGGAGGAACAGCATATTCAACATTTAAGAATTTTGAAATAGAAGTTGGAGGAAAGACTGGCTCTGCACAAACAGGAAATGGTACTAACGGTTGGTTTGTTGGTTTTGCACCATTTGACGACCCAGAAATCGCAGTGGTGGTATTAGTAGAGAATGGAGGCCATGGTGGTTATACTGCAGAAGTTGCAAAGAAAATTATTGCAGAATACTTTGGAATGAATGCAAAAAAAGTAGATGAAAACATGTCTGCTAGTTCTAATATACAAACAGTTAGATAGAGAAAGGATGTAGAATTTATGAGAAAAAGTTGTATAGAAATAACTTTGAAACAAGGAAAAGTAATTATTCATATTAATGAAGAAGCAGAACAAAAGAAAATAATAGAGACGCTAAAAAAGAAAATACCGGAATTAAAAGAGCTATATAAAGATGATACATCTCCTATTTTAATCACTGGAAAGGTATTAAAAAATAAGGAAATTGACGAAATACATGACTTGATTTCTGAATATTTGGACGTAGATATAGATTTTGAAAGTCCTAAAGTACTTGGACTATATGGAATAAAGAAAACATTTTATAAAGATATTGCTACATCAGAAACGAAGTTTCATAAGGGCTCTTTAAGATCAGGACAAAAAGTTGAATTTGAAGGAAGTATTGTTATAATTGGAGACGTAAATTGCGGAGCTGAGGTTATTTCTGGAGAAAATATTGTTGTTCTTGGAAAACTAAGAGGCTTAGCACATGCAGGAGCAAAAGGAAATAAAGAAGCAATTATAGCAGGAGAATCTATAGAATCCCCACAAATCAGAATAGCAGATGAAATTTATGAAAGAGATAAAGAAGCTATATATCAAAAAGGTGCAAGAGCACTTGCATTTATAAATGAGGAAGGAAAAATTGTTATTGAATAAATTTTAAAATAATAATTAAATATAAAAAATGAAAAAAACCATTAAATAATAAAATTTTGGTTTCAGTTTTAAAAATATATAAATAAAAAGCTAGGTATCTAACTTAACATGCATAAAATTTCCACGTATGGAGAAAATATGTTTAAAACATATTTAAGGAGTGGAAATTTTGAAAAAGTATAAAGTTTTAAATATGAGTCGGAGCCGTTTTAGATAAAGCACGGACTGGAAAAATACATGCAAAAACTTGCTTCTGACCATATTCTTAAAAGTAAATCAGATAAAGATACTTATCCAATTCCAAGACTGAAAGAAAATTATAATTATATTTATATGGTTTTTAAGCTTTTAAATGAGCATTTAAAAATAAATATTCCAATTCATCCTGCTGGTGAATGGATCTTGGATAATTTTTATATTGTTGAGAAAACCGTAAAAACAATAGTAAAAGAATTAACACTTAAAAAATATATAAATTTTATTGGAATTGCAAATGGAGCCAATAAAGGATTTGCAAGAGTATATGTTTTAGCCTCTGAAATTGTAAGTTATACAGATGCTAGAATTGATGATACATCTTTAAAGGACTTATTAAAAGCATATCAAACTAAAAAAACGCTTAATATGGATGAAATATGGAATATAGGATTGTTCTTACAAATTGCACTTATAGAAAATATAAGAAATGTATGTGAAAGAATCTATTCAGCACAATTACAAAAATATAAAGTTGAAAATATAATTGAAAGACTAGTAGAAAATAAAGAAGAAGATAAGTTAAAGTACAAAAACCTACCAAGTTATAAAACAAGAAACTTGGGATACGGAGAAATGAAATATCCTTTTATTGAATATATGTCTTATAGATTAAAAAGCTACGGAAGACAGGCATATAGATATTTAGCTGTACTTGAAAATCAAGTTCAACTTATGGGAAGTACTATAGAAGATGTTATAAAGAAGGAACATTTTGATATTGCAGTTAGGAAGGTTTCTGTTGGTAATTCAATTATTAGTATTAATAAATTAATACGTATTAATTTTTTGCAAATATTTGAAGAAATAAATGGAGTAGAGGAAATTCTAAAGAAAGATCCAGCTGGTGTATATGATAATATGGACTATAAAACTAAAATTAATTATAGAAATCATATTAAAGAAATTTCTAAAAAAACCAAAATTTCCGAAATCTATATTGCAAAGAAGTGCTTAGAATTATGTGTTAAAAATGAGGAAAATAATAAAAAGACAAATGCCAGCAATTTAAATAATAATATAAAAATTAATAATAAAAAGAAATCACATGTTGGATATTATCTAATTGATAAAGGAAAATCTGAGCTTTTATTTAATTTGACAGGACGAAAAACAAATGAAATAAGCAAAAATAAAATGGTAAAAATTTATATTAATACTATTTTA
>USCV01000039.1 GCA_900553225.1 uncultured Clostridium sp.
TGAATATTTTTATGTAGTCTTAAAATGTATTGTTTTATATTAAATTTAAGGTTAATATATATCTTTTTATCTTTCATGTCAAGTATCACATAAAATTGGAGCAATCAACAAAAGACAGTACTCTATTAAAATAAAGTACTGTCTTAAAATATTATTTTGCATATTCAACTACTCTTGTTTCTCTTATAATGTTAACCTTAATTTGTCCAGGATATTCCATTTCATCTTCAACTTTCTTAGCAATATCTCTTGCCATTAATGTCATTTGAGCATCATTTATTTTATCTGGTTTTACAATTATTCTTATTTCTCTACCAGCTTGAATAGCAAATGATTTTTCAACACCATCGAATGAATCTGCTATTTTTTCTAATTGCTCTAAACGTTTTATATAAGTTTCTAATGTTTCTCTTCTTGCTCCTGGTCTTGAAGCAGATATAGCATCTGCAGCTTGAACTAAAACTGCTTCCATAGTTTTTGGTTCAACATCACCATGATGTGCTTGAACTGCATTTATAACCATTTCATTTTCTTTGTATTTTTTAAGTATATCTACACCAATCTCAACATGAGTTCCTTCCATGTCATGATCTAGTGCTTTTCCTATATCATGCAAAAGTCCTGCTCTTCTTGCAAGTCTAGCATCTAATCCTAATTCTTCAGCCATGATTCTAGCTAAATTTGAAACTTCTATTGAATGATTTAATACATTTTGTCCATAGCTTGTCCTATATTTTAACTTTCCAATTAGTTTAACTATGTCTGGATGTAATCCTACAACTCCTGTTTCTAATATAGCTCTTTCCCCTTCTTCTCGTATTGTTGTTTCTAATTGTTCTTTTGCTTTTTCTACCATTTCTTCTATTTTAGCAGGATGAATTCTTCCATCATCAATTAATTTTTCAAGAGCAATTTTTGCAACTTCTCTTCTTAATGGGTCAAAACCAGAAATTACAACAGCTTCAGGAGTATCATCGATAATTAAATCAATTCCTGTTAGTGTTTCTAATGTTTTAATATTTCTTCCTTCTCTACCGATAATTCTACCTTTCATTTCATCGCTTGGAAGTTCAACAATAGAAACTGTTGTTTCTGATGTATGATCTGCAGCACATTTTTGTATTGCATAACTTATTATTTCTTTTGCAGATTTTTCTGATTTTTCCTTTGTTCTTTGCTCGAAATCTTTAATAACATTTGCTTTTTCTAGTGTTAATTCTTTTTCAAGCTCTGATAACAAATATGTTTTGGCTTCTTCTTTAGTTAGTCCGGAAATTCTTTGTAGTTCTTCCATTTGTTTATTTAAAACTTCTTCTATTTCGTTATTTTTTTCATCTAATTTTAGGTTTTTCCTTTCTAACTCTCTTTCTTTTTTTTCTAAAAGATTCATCTTATTTTCTAAGTTTTCCTCTTTTTGTACATTTCTTCTTTCTTGTAAAAGAACTTCGCCTCTTCTTTCTTTAATCTCTTGATCTAATTCTTTTCTTTGATTCATAATTTCTTCTTGTGCTTTATAAATCTCTTCTCTTTTTTTGTTTTCTGCCTCTTTTTTAGCAGATTCAATAATTCTTCTTGCTTCTTGTTCTGCTCCTTGCATTTTAGATTCAGCAATTTTTTTTCTTATCATTACACCAACAACTGTGAAAACCATTGCTGAGATTAAAAAAATGGCGATATAGATTATATATTGCATAATCTCACACCTCTTTCTATTTAATTTTCAATGTTCAATATAATATATTTCAACTTGTCTTTGTTTAATATATTTCTACTTACATTTATATTTTATATGTATTGCTGTAAACTGTCAAGTAGATTTTTTCTAAAGAAGTGATTTTCTTTTCATGTAAATTTTTCTAAATAACTATTAATTGACTATAAATTATAAAAAATCCAGATGCATCTGAATTTTTTTATAATTTAAACTTGTTATATAATTATTTTGCTAATATTTTATCAATTTCTTTAAATCTCTTTACTTTTTGAGTTGTTGTTTTTTCAAGTGGTTCTGTTGTTATTATAAGTTCTTTTATTCTTTTAAACACTGGTAACTTCTGATTTACTTGTTTTATCTCTTCCCATATTAAATCTTTATATTCTTTTTCTGTTTTTTCTCCGAATGTTTCTCTTATTATGTTTTCGTCATATACCACTTTTATTCCTAATACTAATTCACCTTTTGTATTTTCTCTTGGATATAATATGCTTTCTTGAACATAATGTAATTTATTTATTAGAAATTCAATTTCACTTGGAAATACATTTTCTCCATTTTTTAATACTATTACCTCTTTTTTTCTTCCTGTTATAAATAAATAATGATCTTTATTAAAATATCCTAAATCTCCAGTATGGAACCATCCATCTTTCATAGCCCTTTTAGTTGCTTCTGGATCTTCATAATATCCAATCATTACATTTGGTCCTTTTGCAACTATTTCGCCTATTCCTTTTTCATCTACATCTTCTAATTTTATCTCTACATTATATGGTGGCATTCCAACGCTTCCTGGGCAATGTTCTTTGTCTGTTTCAGCACAAAGTAATGGAGATGTTTCTGTAAGGCCATAACCTTGTACAGTTTCAATTCCAAAATTATTATAACCCTCTATTACATTTTTATCCATTGAACTGGCTCCAAAATATGCTATTCTTATGCGACCCCCTAGTTGATTCAGAACACTTTTAAATACTTTTCTTCTAATATCTATATGGAATATTAATAAAAAGTTGGCTATTTTGCTCATTATATTTACTATTTTTTCTTTTCCTTGCTCTTTTATACCTTTTTGAATTTTCTTATATATTGTTTCTAATACCAATGGAACTGCTACAAAAACGCTTATTTTGTATTCTTCTAAATTTTTAGCAATATATTTCAATCCATCGCAAAAGGCTACTGTTGCTCCACTATAAAATCCATATAAAAATGTAATTGTACACTCAAATGTATGGTGTAATGGTAAAAATGATAATAAAACATCGTCTTCATACATTTTAGACATTTTGGCCATTCCACATATATTTGAAGTTATATTTTTTTGTGATAACATAACCCCTTTTGCTGTATTTGTTGTTCCAGATGTAAATATTAGAACACTCATTTTTTCGTTATCAATTTTTATATCGTTATATTTTGAATTGCCATCTTCTATTAATTTTTTACCTTCTTTTATAAGATTTTTAAAAGATAATACCCCATCTTCATCTTGACTTAAGTCCATATTAATATAATATTTTAATGTTTCATTTTCTTCTTTTATGCTTTTAAATATTTCCTTATATTTATTTTCAAATATAACCGCATCTGCTTTACTTCTTTTTATTAAACTTTTTATTTCTTGTTCTGGTAGAGCCTTATCTAGTGGCACTACTACCATATTTGATGTAGTAATTGCAAAATAGCTCTCACACCATTCATATCTGTTACTTCCTATTAAAGCTATTTTTTTATTTTCTAGTCCCATATTTAATAAACATGTACCTAAACATTCTACTTCTTCTTTTACTTCTTTATATGTTTTTTCTACTATTTTTTGATTTGGTTTTCCTAAATTTTCTTTAAATTTATATGCAACATTGTTTGAATATTTTTCACAACTTCTATTTACTAATTCTCTAAAATCTTTTATTTCATCAATTTTATAAACTTCACTATTTAATCTTTTCATCTTTTTCCCTCCAGTCCTATTCTCGACTTTTTTAGTTTAACACATAATTTTTGTTATAGCAATGAAAAATAGGAATTTAAAATAAAAACAAACTCATTGTTATAGCACATGAATTTGTTTTTATTTTGTTTATTATTATGCTCTTGGATGAGTTTTTCTATATACATTTTTCAATCCTTCATCTTGAAATTGCATATAAACTTGTGTTGAAGATATATCTGAATGTCCAAGCATAGTTTGTATTGCTTTTAAATCAGCACCATTTTGTAATAAGTGTGTTGCAAAAGAATGTCTTAAAACATGTGGTGTAATGTCTTTTGTTATATGAGCTTGTTCTTTATAATATTTTACAATTTTCCAGAAACCTTGTCTTGTTAATCTTTTACCGTTAACATTAACAAAAAGTGCTGTTATACTTTCATCTCTAATTAGATATGGTCTAGATTCTTCCATGTATTCTTTTAAAGCTTTTAATGATAATGAACCAAGTGGTATATTTCTTTGTTTTGAACCTGATCTACAAATAACATATCCTTCTTCTAGATTTACATCGTCTATATTTAAAGAAATAATTTCTGTTACTCTCATTCCTGTTGCATATGCAAATTCAAGCATTGCCTTATCTCTAATTCCTTTTAAATCAACATCTTGAGGTTGTTCTAGTAGTAACTCAACTTCTTTTGAAGTTAAAATACTTGGAACTCGCTTTGCAACTTTTGGTGATTGAATATTAACTGTCGGATCATTATTTATTTCTTTTATTCTAATTAAAAATTGGTAAAAAGATCTAATTGATGCTAAATTTCTAGATACAGTTGAAGATTTTTTCCCGATTTCTTGTAAATATTTTAAATAATCTCTTATATTTTCTTCATCAACTTTTAAGTAATTTTGATTTGTTTTTTGAATATAGCTTTCGTATTGTTTAATATCTCTTTTGTATGATTGTAATGTGTTTTCTGATAATTTCTTATCGTCTTGAAGAAATTCCAAGAAAAGTGTTATTTGTTTTTCCATTTTTAGAGCTCCTTACTTTTTTTATTTTGTGTAACTTAAGGCCTACACAACGACCATATTTACATAAACCATATATGTTATATCAAATTAATTCTGAAATGTAAATAGCTTTTGGCAAAATTCTACAAATATTGTTACTCTTATCTATTTAAGTCTTGAAAGTCAGGCACTTAAATAGACACCATATATTTTACTACATATGTAAACAAACTAGATGAGACATATGTTTCAATAATAGAAGAACATATTAATCCGAATTAACATCATTAAAGAAAAAATAGTATGTCTATATATTTCTATTTTTATATTTTCTTTTCTTTTGTCTTTAATAATAGATCTATATAGCTTAAGTCCACTTACCCCTAATGCTAGTATGCATGGAATAAACAATATATTTTGAAGCAACAAACTAGTACATAAAAAGAGCATTCCTTTTTGCGTTCCTAAGGTTGCAATAATTGAAGATGCTGTAAAGCCTATACAGAATCCTCTAAATGCTATTATCCCATAAACAAACGGTACACCTATAACAGTAGAACCGTGCAAACCACAAAAGTACTGCAAGTTTTATATTGTCTGCAATAGAAGATTTCAAAAGTGCACTATTATCTATTACATAATCTTCTTTTAACGAACTAATCATACCATTAATGTATTTGCTTATTTGTTCTTGCTTTACGTTATCTGCATTATTAATAAATATAACTCCCAGTATAATGCCTACTAAGAAAAATAGTATTAAAACTGTATAATCTTTTAAATTATTATTTATGTGTTGTAAAATGACTTTTTTTATATTACTTGCTTTTTTCTTTTTAATTGTCCTTCTCATTTTATATCCTCCAGTTAGATGTTTATACATAATGTGTATTCTATAAAATGATTTTTAGAACTAGAATTAGTTTTTACAACTAACTTTTCCGTATACTCCTCCACCGCCTGCTTGTATGCTTACATTTCCGTCTTTTGCATCTACAATGGCTTTAGCCGTCTTGCTTCCGACAACACCTTCTATATCATCAAAAGATAATTTATGAAGAATATTCATTTCTGTTTCAAAATTATCTAATAGTTTATCTATTGTTTTTTTACCTAAGCCAGGTATAAATGTTAAAGGTATTTGATATATGTATGGTGGTCTATTTTTAGGACTTATCGTGTCCTTCTTATCTTTTATTACTTCTATTCTATCAAATACTCCCATTGTTATGTTGCTACCTTCACATTCATTACATGTGAATACAGGTGCTTTACCTTCAATTGGTTTACCACAATTTTCGCAAAAAGTTCTGTGGTATTTGCCAAGCTTTGGATCAAGTCCATAATTACATAAAACTTTTCTTCCACCTTCATTTTTTAGAGCTTTTAAAATTTCTTTATAGCTAATGTCTTCTACTAATATTTTATTATATTCTCTTGCAATTTTAGGTAAAGAATGTGCATCTGAATTTGTTAAAAATGTTTTTGTTTCTAGTTCTGATATCTTATCTGCTAAAAATGTATCTGAACTTAGTCCTAATTCTACTGCACAAATATCATCATATTTTTCTTTAAAAATTCTCTTCATTCTGCTTGTACAATTTCCATAAAAACTTTTATGTGGTGTAAATACATGTGCAGGTACTAAAATCCCATTATATTTTTTTACAATATCTATTAGATCGTATGCAGAGATATTGGCTCTTTGAGAACTTAATGTCATATTTTTTATATGTGTTTTCATTTCTTCTGAAAAAGCCTTAATATCTTTAAGTTTAGGGAAATAGCAAAGATTATGTGCACTTCCCGTTTTTCCTTCGTCATTTATTTCTGATGTTTCAATTTCGCTTCCTAAAATGATACATACTTTATCTTTATATATAATTCCACCATCTTCTATTTCATAAGCCTCTCCTGTTTTTAAGAAATTTTCTATATCCTCAATAACATATGGTGATGCACAATCTATAATTCCTACAACCTGAATTCCCTTTCTGTCTGCACATTCTTTTGCAATGTTTGCAAAATTCAAACTTCTTGCTGCTGTTATTTTAATTGGTTTTCCATTTTCACTTCTTCCAATATGTACATGTAAATCTGCAAATATTTCTTTCATTTTTATATCGTTCCTTTCTAGTTTATATTTATTTCTGAATTATTATATTGTTTGTATAATCCATATTAGCAAGTGAAGTTTTTTGATATGCAAGTGTATATACATCTGTTGCTCTTATATCAATCTCTAATAATTGTTTCGTTGCCTTATCTTTGCTAGAATCTAAGAATTTTTTTACAGATGTAATAACCTCTAATTTTGGATTTTCTTTTGTTATTTTTGATAGTAATCCTTTTCCTCTTTCATTCATACCTAAGATCCTTACATATGGTTTTGTTCTTTTAGATAAAACCATATCTCTTTTGGTAATTCCAAGCAAACAATAAATTAAAATTCTTTGTATTCTAGTTCCGTGTATATCTTTTTGATTTTACCATATTAATTAATTCTGATAGATTATTACAAAGTCCTGCTGCATTTTTTATTACATTTTCTAGTCCTTCAGAAACATCTGGTAAATTTGCAATTTCTTTTGCAGTCATTTTTCTTAAATTGTATATTATTTCTTTTTCATACTGGCATAAATCTAGTACATAATTTCCTCTTTGTATTTCATCTATTAGTAGATTATAATTTGCTCTTGGCATTACTCTTCTTATATCATCATATTGTCCAAGTGCAATTAATCTCCTTATTGCTGTTGCACTGGCAAAATCGTCTACTACCGCTTCATCATTATAATATACTTTTTCTCTTCTTACTAAAATAGGATTTATAGTACTTCTCATAGATTTTATTGCTTTTAAATATTCAATTGCTAAAATGTTGTTTGGGCTTGTTAAAAGACCTGTATATCTTCTATTATCGTTTAATATTTTTAACACTGCTGTCTGCCTTGCTTTTGGAAATGAATTTCCTTTTTTCAACTCTTCGTGTAAAATAGTAGTATATTCTTTCGGTTCATTCGTTAATAAATTTGCTATATTGTTTAATCCTGCTAAATCGTCTGTTTCTGTTCCAAACGAAAGAGTATTTACTATTTTTAAGCTTTCTAGTATTTGAACTGCTCCATGTGCAAAGTTTTCTGCACTCGAAACACTGTATATTGTTGGAAGTTCAATCACTAAATCAATTCCAGATTGTAATGCCATTTTAGTTTTTTGCCATTTATTTATTACAGATGGATTTCCTCTTTGGACAAAGTTCCCACTTATAACTGCAACAGTATAATCTGTTTCTGCTTGTTTTATTGATTCTTGTAAATGATAGCTATGTCCATGATGAAAAGGGTTATATTCTGCAATAACGCCTAATACTCTTGCCATTTTCTTCACCTCCATTAGATTTCTACTCAGAGAGTATTGAAGTTCTTCTCATTAATTGATATAATATCACAAATTATACATTTTTGCCAATAGACTTTGGCATTATTTTTTGAAAGGTTTAGGTGAATTTTGATGCAAGATGTTACAATATATACTGATGGTGCATGTTCTGGTAATCCAGGTCCTGGTGGATGGGGAGCAATTCTTATGTATAATGATTATAAAAAGGAAATTTGTGGTGGAAATAAAAACACTACTAACAATATAATGGAGGTTAGTGCTGTTATAGAAGCATTAAAACTATTAAAGTCTCCTTGTAATGTTACACTATATAGTGATAGTGCCTATGTTGTTAATTGTTTTAACCAAGGTTGGATTTATAACTGGATAAAAAAGGGATGGAAAACTGCTGGAAATGAACCGGTTAAAAATAAAGAATTATGGCAAGAATTATATGAATTAACAAAAGTACATAAAGTAAAGTTTGTAAAAGTTAAAGGTCATAGTGATAATGAATATAATAACCGTTGTGATGAACTTGCTAGAAGTCAAATTGAAAAATGACACATTTTTAAATAATGTGCCATTTTTTATTTATTAAAATCTATTTTATAATTTTAATTAATTGCATCAATGCCTTTTCTCTATGTGTATCTCCTAATTCCTCCGGTGTCAATTCATTCATTGTTCTATTAAATCCTTCTGGAATAAAAATAGGTGAATATGTTAGCATTTCTAATTTTGAATATTTTTTTGCAATTTTTCCTTTTGTTTCTCCTCTACATACAAACTTTTCTCCATCTGGCATTATAACTGTTAATACACATACAAATTTTGCAGTTCTATTTGAATCTTCTACTTCTTTTAATTCATCTAACAATAAATCTAATTTTTCTTTTTGAGAAGCATTTTCTCCTCCATATCTTGCGCTGTATACTCCTGGTCTTCCATCTAGAGCATCAACACATAATCCTGCATCATCTGTCATTATTATTTCATTTATGCCATTTTCTATGCAATATTTTTTTATTGCTTGTGCTTTTATTAAAGAATTCTCCTCGAAAGTTTTTCCATACTCTATTATAGTTTCACAAAAACCAATATCTTTTAATGAAAGTATTTCAACATCCATGTTCTTATATTTTAAAAATTCCTTCACTTGGTTTATTTTGCCTTTATTTCCTGTTCCATATATTATTTTCATATTTAATAGACTCTCCTTTTATATTAAAATATATTTTATATTTTTTAATATATAAATTATAACTCAAATTGAGAATTATAAAGTTCTGCATAAGCACCATTTTTCTTCATTAATTCATCATGATTTCCTTGTTCAATTATATTTCCTTCTTGCATTACTAATATAAGATCAGCATTTTTTATTGTAGATAGTCTATGTGCAATAATAAATGATGTTTTTCCTTCTGTTAATTTGTCCATTGCTTTTTGTACTAGTTCTTCTGTTCTTGTATCTACATTTGAAGTTGCTTCATCCAAAATTAAGAATGGTGAGTCTTCTATCATTCCTCTTGCAATTGTAAGTAATTGTCTTTGTCCTGCAGATACGCTATCATTTTCTGAAATTTCTGAATTATATCCATGTGGCAAGGTTTTTATAAAGTGGTGTAAGCCAACTTCCTTACATACTTCTATTACCCTTTCATCACTAATATGATCTCTATTATATATTATATTTTCTTTAACTGTTCCATCAAATAGCCAAGTATCTTGTAAAACCATTGTAAATAAATCATGAATATTTTCCCTTGAAAGTTCACTTATTGGAACTCCATCTATTTTTATACTTCCAGAGTTGATTTCATAAAATTTCATAAGAAGGTTTACCATTGTAGTTTTTCCGAGCTCCTGTTGGTCCAACAATTGCAACTTTTTGTCCTGGTTTTGCTGTTGCAGTAAAGTTTTTTATTGTAGGTTTATCGTTGTTGTCATATTGAAATACTACATTTTCAAATTCTATTTTTCCTTTAACTTCTTCCTTTTTTAAATACTTTTTAATGTTACTCTGATTTTGCATTTCTTCTTCATCTAAAAATTCAAATACTCTTTCACTAGATGCTGCTGTAGATTGAAGTGATGTCATTGCTTGTGCTATTTGAGAAAGTGGGAATGTGAATAATCTTACATAAGTAATAAATGCAATAATGACACCAAAAGATATCATATCATTCATCGTTAAAATTGCTCCAACAATACAAACCGCAACATATCCAAAGTTTCCTATAAAGTTCATGATAGGTTGCATTATTCCTGATAAGAATTGGCTTTTTTGATTGCTCTTACATACCTTTTTATTTAATTCATCAAATTTTATATTTGATTCTTTTTCGCCATTATACGCTTTAACAACATTAAGTCCTGAATATACTTCTTCAATATGTCCATTTAGATTGCCTAATTCAGCTTGTTTAGAGACAAAGTATTTTTGGGAATTTTTAAGTATTAACATCATGCCTGCAAATCCAATTATACTTGCTCCTATTGCTGTAAGTGCCATAATCCAATTTGTGTAAAACATCATTATAATTGCGCCTAAAAATAATGTTATACTACTTACTAAACTTCCTAATGACTGGTTCATTGTTTGAGCTATTGTATCAACATCATTTGTTACTCTAGATAAGGTATCTCCTGATTGATGTTTGTCAAAATATTTAAGTGGCAATTTATTTATTTTTATTGATATTCTGCTTCTTAAATTTTTAGCAAATTTATTTGCTACATCTGTCATTGAAATTGATTGAATATATGTGCACAAACTACTACATAAATATAATATAACAAGTAATAAAACTATTTGCTTTATTTTATCAATATTCATAAATGGTTTCACTATTTTTTGTATTGATTCTGGCATTTCATCTATTTTACTATATAATTCATCTACATTTGGATTTTCTCCAATAGATTGCATAGTTGTTACAAATTTGTATTGATCTTCTATAGATATTTTTACACCATCAATTTCAATTTCCTCTCCATTTTGATTTGTCATTACTGCATTTGCTAATTTTTCTAGATTATCTTTATTTACAACCAATCCTTTAGAAATTTCATCTGTTAGTTCTGACAATTTATTTGGTGCAAAAATTGATAAAACTGCACCTAAAATTGCTAAAATTACAGCAATAGTTATTAATGCTCTATAACATTTAAGTTCAGTAAATAATCTCTTAATAGCAATTTTAAAATTTTTAGCTTTTTCTCCTGTAGCATTTCCCATTCCTGGACCCATTGGACCTCTTGCATGAGACTTTGTTTCATTTTTATCTATTCCGCATCTTCTAATTCCTCCTTTGACAATTGGGATAGAGCTATCTGTTTATAAACATCACATGTTTTTAGTAACTCTTTATGAGTTCCTGCTCCTACAACTTCACCTCCATCTAGAACAATAATTTTATCTGCATTCATAATTGTTCCGATTCTTTGTGCTACAATTAGGCTTGTTGCATCTTTAGTATATTTTTTTAGTTCTTTTCTTAATACAGCATCTGTTTTATAATCTAGTGCTGAAAAGCTATCATCAAAAATATAAATTTCAGGATCTCTTGCTATTGCTCTTGCTATTGCAAGTCTTTGTTTTTGCCCTCCTGATACATTTGTACCACCTTGAGCTATATGAGAATTATATGTATTATCCATTTTTTCAACAAAATCTTTACCTTGTGCAACCTCAATTGCTTTCTTAACTTTTTCTTCAGTAATATCTCCTTTTCCGTTATCTCCATATGTAATGTTAGAGCTAACTGTTCCATTAAACATTACTGCTTTTTGAGGTACATATCCTAATTTATTGTGTAAAAATTCAGATGTATAATCTTTTACATTTACACCATCTACTAAAACTTCACCTTCTGTTGCATCATAAAATCTTGGTACTAAATTTATTAGTGTAGATTTACCACTACCTGTTGAACCAATAAATGCTACAGTTTCTCCTTTATTTGCTTTAAATGAAATATCTTTTAACAAGTATTCATCTGCATCTGGATACTTGAAGCATACATTTCTAAATTCTACTGTTCCTCTTTCATTTGTTTTATCTTCATTTACATTACCATCTTTTATATTAATTTCAGTATCTAGTACTTCATTAATACGTTTTGCTGAAACATTTGCACGAGGTACCATCATAAATATCATAGCAAGCATCAAAAATGACATTATTACTTGCATTGCATATGAACTAAATACAACCATATCTCCAAATAAATTTAATTTATCTGCCATTAATGCATCTTTTATTAAATAAGCACCTACAAAGTAGATTGATAGTGTTAGTCCATACATTATAAGATACATAACTGGTTGCATTACCGCAAAAGCCTTTTGGTTAAATAATTGTTGATTTGTTAATTTATCATTTACATCTTCGAATTTATCTTCTTGATATTTTTCAGCATTAAATGCTCTTACAACACGTATACCCGTTAAATTTTCACGAGTTACACTATTAATTTTATCTATTAATTTTTGAACAATCTTAAATCTCGGAATTACAACTATAATTAATGTAAATATTACTGAAAGTAATATAATAACAGCAACTGCTGTAAGTGCGCTCCATTCCCAACTTTTGTTTAATATTTTCGTAATTGCCCAAATTACTGTAATTGGAGCTTTAAGAAGCAATTGTAATCCCATTGCAATTAACATTTCAATTTGTGTAACATCATTTGTTGTTCTTGTAATTAAACTACTTGTAGAAAAGTTTTTTACTTCTTGCATTGATAAATTTTCTACTTTAGTAAATATCTTTTTTCTAATATTCATGGAAAATGTTGATGAAATTTTAGATGTAAAATATCCTGTTATGACTGCTGTTATTAAGCTTCCAAGTGCACATGCAAGCATGTATCCTCCGTTTTTTAATATTTCAGACATCTGACTTCCTTCTGTTTGAACTAATACAGTTACTTGTGACATATAATCTGGCATTTTTAATTCTAGCCAAACTTGAATAAATACTAAAATTAGACATATAAAACTTAATATATATCCTCGTTTACCTAAGTTTTTTAATAATTTAATCATATTCTCATCCTTTCTTTATATCTTAATTATTTTGATTTTTCATATTGTTTTTCATCATTTGAATAACTCTCGAAAAAACTTCTAAGTCTTCTTTCGGAATATTTTGTGTAATAGTTTGTTCTGTTTTATCCATCTTCTTTTGATTTTGAAGAAAGATCTCTTTTGCTTTATTGTTTAATAATATTTTTTTACTTCTTGTATCTTCATTGTCTGTAACTCTCCTAATTAAATTGTTCTTCTCCATTGTATGTAATACTCCAGATACAGTTGCCCTTCTTAAGTTTAAAATATCTTCTAAATCTCTCTGATAAATATCTTCACTTGTATGATTTAAAATATATTCAATTATTTGCATTTGAGTTGGTGTTGGTAATTGCATAACATTTGCTTGTTCTTCTCTTTTTTCTATTTCATTATCACCTAATAAATTTCTTACAATCATTTTTTCTAATGACTTTATTTGATATAATAAATTATTTTTCTTCATTTTTCACCTCTTCTCTTTTAATGCAAACCGTAAAATCTATTTTAATATCTAATTTATTAATTGTCAAGTGCCTTACAATATATTTACAATATGTTCACAATACCTTTACAATTTTTTTTTACAAAACATCTAATATAAATAAAAAAAGAATCCGTTTTATTAGATTTTTGTCCAATAAAAGGATTCATTCTATTATATCTTTATAAATTATTATTTACTGTTTCATTATATTCTTTTAAATTTTCATTTTACTTAGTATTA
>USCV01000040.1 GCA_900553225.1 uncultured Clostridium sp.
AAATTAACAGTTTCAATATTCAAAAATTTTAGATGTAAAAAAGTTTATAAAACAGAAAATAAATTTTACGCAAAAATACTTTTTTTGTAAAATAATGTCATTTTCGTTTTTTATTCATATTATGAAAATAAGGGGTGAGCATTATGCTTTTTGACATTATCATTTTAGCCTTTTCCTCTAGTGTAGATTCCTTCGGTATAGGAATTACATATGGGCTAAGAAAAACCATATTAACTATTTCATCAAAGTTTATTTTGTTTGTAATTTCACTAATTGTTACTTTTTGCTCTGTTTTTATAGGTAGAAATTTGAGTTATATATTTACTCCAGAAATTACAAAACTAATTGGTTCTCTTATATTAATAGTAATGGGACTTATTATCATTTTTCAAATACTTACTTGTAAAAAAAAAAATACTTCATTAAATACCATTAGTTATGAATCTCAAAAGCAATGTCTAGAAAAAAAAGTTTATCAATTTTTCATTAAATTTTTAGGTATTACAATTCAGATTATTAAAGATCCAATTTCTTCGGATTTTGATTTTTCTTGTAAAATTGATACTAAAGAAGCTATATACCTGGGTATTGCACTATCTATCGATTCATTTTGTATTGGTATTGGTAGTAGTATTTTAGGAGCTAATTCATTATTATTTCCTATACTTGTTGCATTGTTTCAATTCATTTTTCTTTCTATTGGAACTGCTTTCGGAAAAAAAATAAATAAAGCTTCTAAAATTCCAAATAATATTTGGAATCTCATCTCTGGTGTTTTGCTAATTGTTATTGGAGTTAGCAGAATAATCTAAATATTTCTGTATTATTTTGCATATTAAAAAGGAGCCAAATTGCTCCTTTTATTTATCTCCTTTTCGATTTACTTAATTTAAACTGTTCCAGTTAATATTATTTTCTTTAATAATAGAAGATCTATTATATTTAATTTATCATCTTTACTATCTAAGTTTGCAGCTTTAAATGCGTCTCCATTAAGTCCCCATATTGACGTTTGTTCTAATAAAATATGCCTTTTTAATAATAACAAATCTATTATATTTACTTTTTCGTCAAAGTTAATATCTCCTCTTTTTACTTCTCCAGATGTCAAACACAAAGTTTTCTTATTTTCTAACATATCTGTAAGAATAACACTAGCATTCTGATTTTTATCAAAAGTTTTATATATGTATAATTCTTGTATACTATATGGTGTAACCTTAGAATATGAACTATAAATATTTCTGATATTTTTGTCCACATTAGTATCATTCTTCATTTGGCTTACATATCTCCATCCGTCAAGATACCACTTTTCATAATTACCTCTATCATCTTGCATCTTTAATGCTCTATTTGACTTAACCACTATTGTAACTTTTTCATTTGTTTTATCTTGATTATACTTTATATAACTTGTGGAAAATGCACTTGCATTTTTAACTATTTTCCAAAATTTTCTTTATTTTCTTCACTTGGTTTAAATATACAACCGTTTCTTAGTTCATTATTCGTAGCTGCACTAGGTCTCATATCCGTATTGTATGTATTTATTTTTACAAAATTAGTATATCTAACATGATCAGTTGAAATTCCTAAATCTGTAATTTTGTCTCCATCTTTATTTACACTATTTTTATCTAATATAGAATAATATATTCCAGCTACTTTTTTTACATTATTTGCATAATTGTTATCATTTTTATCTCCCACTTCCGACTCATCATTAATTATGTAATGATCTGTATAAAAAATTGTATCATCTCCAAAGGTTTCTAAAAAAGAACCCTCATAGTGCTTTTTAAAAGTTTTAGAATCATCTCCACTAATACTAAGATCATAATTGTGCACTCTATCTGTATGCTTTGTAAGATATTGCGTGCTATCGCACACAATATCTCCAGAGCTTGTTTTAGCATTATCTGAAACATAGTATGCATCATCTGCTTGAATCCATTCGTCATCAAGAGTTCTAGCAATCCACCTTTGTACAGTTCCATATGGATCCGTTTTTGTATACATTGAATATTTATATATATCATTATTTTCATTTTTTACAATATACCCACATAACATACTATGTTTTTTATAATATAAATTTTCAGTTCCATCAATATTCTCTTTGCTAAATCCCTTAAAATTTATTTTTTTAAATTTACTAAATTTTAAATTTTTATTATTAACATCTTTCTTATCATCTTCACTTCCAAAATCAACTACCTCAGCTATGTAAGTATCATAAATAGTATAATTTGGTTCATACCATGAGCACTTTATTTGAATAGCTTTATTGTTATTGTCTAACATATACTCTTTTTTTGTTTTTATTGAAATACTTATATATTTTCCGTCTGGGCTATACAGTCTTCCAAGTGATAAATCAATTGTATTGCCATTTTTTTCATCAACAAATAGGTCATTTTCATTTTTTTGTAAAAGTTTATTGTCCATATTATAAAGATTTCCAAACTCGTCTTTTGTGTATAATACCTCATCATTTGTATATTTTATTGAATTTTTTGTATAACTTTGAGCATATTGAACTCTATCATTCTCTATTATAGGTTTTTCTTTCACTAAAACTCCTAAATTCGAGTTAATATTCAAATTTAAATACTCTTGAGATGTTGTATCTAACCCATTATCTTTTAGAATATTTTCTTCTCCTTTTAAATAGTAAATTATTCCTCCATCTTCTGTAAATCTTGCAGTAGAAACTAATATATATGTTTTATTTTCATCCTGAAACCATTTAGGTGACCAAGTTGTGGAAGTAAGCCCCCATTTATTATTTTGTATACTAGAAGGCTCATATCTATATGCATATGAATATTCTGTATCATCTGTCCAGTTAACTAAATCAGTACTTTTAAATACATTAAATGCTACATTTCCACTAGTACTACCACCCTTTGTAGTAGCCATATAGAAAACTCCATCTTTATACATCATATTGGGGTCTCTGCCAATTATCCCTGTTTCACCAATATATGTAAAGTTTTTGCCATCATTTGTAACATATAATCCTAAATTACTATCTACTGTTTTATTAATGTCTCCATTTTCATTTTGTTCTATCTTATTAGAAAAAAATACTCCTATAGCCAGATTTTCACTCTTCCAGAAGTTTTCATTCAGTCTCATTTTTTTTATTTCTGTATCTGAATTTACTATCTCTGAATCAGCATATATTGTATAATCATTTAATGGCCTATACATATTCAGTATTAACATTATGACTATAACAAAAATTTTAATAATTAGCCTTCTTTCTTTCACATATAAGCACATCCAATCACAGTAATTAGTATTTTACAATTAACTAAAATTTTTATTTTCCCAATATTCCTATTACTTAGGATGATTTAGGATGAAGTTATAAAACACTTCATCCTAGATTATCTTTTCATTTTGTTTTGTTATAATTTCTATTTTTTATTTTTTTATGTGTCATATAAGAAATAATTAAAATTACTATACTTAATATACAACATAAAATTATAATATATATTTTATTTGGTAATTTATTGTCTATTATTTTGCCATTTGCCAGGGCAATTTGTGAATTATCTATAAATTGTGTTTCTTCTTGATTTTTAGTTTGTTCCAAAGTATTTATCTCATCTTTTTCAAGTTGTAACTCTTTTTCTTCACTAGATGATTTATTTTCTTGAATATCCTGATCTTCTATTGGTTCAAGTTCAAGATATGAATCATCATCAACTTCTTTTACCTCTTCATCATTATGATTAATAGTTACATCATATTCTATGTCTTCCAAATTACCACTTTTGCCATCTAGATTTGTATATGTTATATTTTGTATTACAATCTTAGTTCCAAGCTCACTAATTTCTGAAAGATTCAACTTATCATCTATAGAAAATTTAATACATGCTAATACTTCAGGCTCTTCTCCAAATTTTCCTTCTGCAGTTTTATCTACTGTAAAAGAATTATTTCCTTCATTGGTAACTGTAAAAAGATTACCCGCATCTATTCCTACATATGTTAAATTATAGTTATCAAATACAATATTTCCGCTTAAATTTGTAATAGATGATGCCTTTAATGTTAATACAATGCTTTTTTCTTCTTCATCTATTATCAAATAGTGATTAAAGTCACTTATATCATCTGCTCTTACAATACATATTCTTGTAATAATTAATAATATAACAAATAAACTAACTATTAACTTTTTTTGCATATCAAAATTATCTCCTTCATTTGATTTTTATTTCAAAAATTTAATAATATCCAAGCGTTTTTGCTATACTAAGTCATCTTTTAAAACATTAAAATGCTTTATAGTTTTATTTCCTGAAGCATCAACAACTGTAATTATATACTCTCCTGGATTTTTAGGTCCATATGTAAATACATAGTCTGATTTTATAGGAGTTGTAAAATTCTTTTTACTTGTTCCTCCTCCTATCCTTTGTAATACGTATTTTTTTATTCCTGAATTGCTACCATCAGTTAAGTGAAAATTAATTTTTCCATCTTTTATTGTTCCAACATCAACTGTAGGAGCTGTATTATCAATTATTATTTGTATTTCTTTTTCTTCGCTACTACGAGGATTTTGTAGGTAAATAGCTCCTTGTGGTATCGTAACTTTAATATTTCCAGTGTTTACTTTATTTCCGCTTATTCTTTCTAGCGTTAATAAGTATTCTCTATCTAATGTACCATATTTTTCAAGTTTTACCATTATGCCTTCTGTATTCTTTCCTTCTAGCTTTATGTTCTTTGCATATTCCTCATATAAACTTGTTTTTATATTTGTAACTATTTTATATGTTACCTTATCACCAACATTACTTAAATTTAAATCACCTGTTTGTTTATGATAAATTTGATTATTTGTGATATTAGTTGTAGTAAATTGAACCTCTGGATAATAGTAATAGAATTTTTCATTTTCTAATTCATCTTTAACATATAATGTTACTTTTTCTCCTGTTGAAGTAACTAATTTTATTGCTTCTGTATATTTTTTTAATGTACCTTCTTCTAGTGGATTATTTATATCATTACCTTTTATCCATTTATAATAAATTTGTCCTACTCCACCTGTAACTGTTGCATCTACTGTGGTTTTACTTCCATCTTGAGTTACTTTGCCATTTGCAATAGGAGCAGTATTATATACATATATTGATGAGTACGTCTTGCTTCCCTTATTAGAAAGGTTGCCAGCGGAATCTTTTAAGAATCCTTCATCAAAGTAAAACGAAACTTTACCGTTACTACTTCCTGCTGTTATAGTAATATTGTATGTAGTATCATTAATCTTAGTAAATTGTACTGTACTTTTACTTGCACCACTTCCACTAAGAATCATTTTACTTTTATCAATAGTTACTTTTTCATTTGTAATTATTTGCATTGTAACATGGTTCTTATTGGTATTGTTGCTTGTTATGTATCTGTAATCACCATTTTTAATATGTGTATCACTTATTATCTTAAACTCTTTAAAATATGGTTTAATTCTATCTATATTGCTTATTATTATTTCTCCAGTTCTAGCAATATTATCATTATCATCTTTAACATAAATATAATATGTTCCATTTTCTTCTATAGTTTCATTAATTATTTTACTCTTCGAAATACTTTTATCATTATTTACGTAATAGAATTTTACATTTTGATAGTTTGGCTCCGTTGTAATAGCATATGATCTAACTCCTGATTCTGAATCTGAACATTTAAAACTTAAAGCTACTTCTTGCGTTGGAGCTGTCGTATTTAACTTTATATTTTCGATTTTTGGTATTGTTTCATCTATATTATTTATTGTTATAGGATTACTACGAATATAATTTCCATTAGCATCTACTAAATAAAGATAATATGTACCATTTTTAGTAATACTTTTTGTAAAATTTACACTATCAAACGAATTCTGACTGTCATCAATATAATAAGCATATCCATCATAGGTTGAACTTGTAGAAACTTTATAATATTTAATACCATATGTTCCTTTTGTACCACATATTCTTAGTGTTGTAGCCTTTGCATTTTGTTTTTCAATTTTAAATGTATTTATAGTAGGCTTTACAATTTTAACTGTTTGTGGTTTGCTATTACTACTACTGTTATTACTGTTGTTTGAATTAGGATTTGATAAAGTTTTTTCGTCTGTATAATAACGGTACTTGGTTCCATCCTTTATGTAATATATTAAAATACGATAATTAATTTTACTATTATTTCCAAATACTGTGTCTAAACTATACATATTTTGTATACATTTCGCACCTAGTGCTTGTTTAGAATCAATAATTGTATTCCACTTTCCATTTTCTTTTCTTTGAACAATAAATTTGGCAATAGATGTTATATCTGAATCAAGTACTTTTATATATAATTTTACATTGTTTTTGTCGGCTGATAATGTTGGTGCCTGTTGTTGTGGCGCGCCATAAGTAAAATCTGTAATATAACCTTTATTTTTATAAGCTTTTTCATATTCAGTTTGTGATGATGTTTGAGTCGATTGATTGCTATTGCTGCTATTTTGGCTTTCACTTGTTTTAATATCACAACTTTTTTTCAAATAAGATGTCCTACCATTTTGATTTGTTGCATATATTGTATATGTACCTGATTCTGAAATTTTTATTGTTTTACTAACACTTGTTGTAGGTTCACCTGCACTATAGTTTCCTTGTGCAAGAATTTTTCCACTTGGACTTTTTACACTATAGTCTTTAAGTCCAGTAGATGCATTACTACTAATTGAATATGTCAATTGCTTTTGTGTACCACTAATTTGAGCCGATACAATTGGCTTTGAATTGTCATCCTCTAGATATTTTATTTCTGTTTTACTTGGAAATACATTCGCTCCTAATTTTGTGTCTTTAGAAATATATACCGTTTTTAAGTTAGTACATTGAGCAAAAGCCATATTCTCAATATTTTTTAGACTCTTTGGTAGCCTTACAGATGTTAGACTAGTACAATTATCAAATGCTTGTACTCCAATGGTTTCTAAACCTTCTTTTAAATTTAACTCGTTCAAACTTTGACAATCTGAAAATGCTTGGCTTTGTATAGTTCTCACATCACTAGATAAAGTTACAGTTTTTAACCCTAAACAGTGACTGAATGTTTCACTTTTTATAGTTTTAATATATAAATTACTAAAATCCACATTTTGCAAGAATTTACATGCAGAAAACGCTTTACTTCCTATTGTAACATTTACTCTATGTGTGTCTGCACCTACACTATACTTTCGAGTTGGGGTCTCCAACTTTAAGGTACCACTTATACAACTTTCTTGAAATGCAGAATCTCCTATTTTCCAAAGTGCTTGTACCTCATTATTTTCATTTTTTTGAGATGGAAAAACGAATTCAACTTTTTTAGGAGCTCCTCCAAAATTTGTCCATTGTTTTCCATATCCTTTGAATGCACCATCCCTTATTTCTCTAGCTACTAAAGTTACATCGTGATATTTTAGTGTTGTAGGTATTTCTATTTTCCCCTCCTGCCATACAAAATCACCAGGTTTAATATTAAGTTTGCTTTGGCTTTCAATATAATATTCTCCCTTCTCTCCTTGAGCGTGAGTTACAAATGTATATGGAAAAACCTTGTAATAATATCTTGTTATACCAGAAGGATCCTGAATACTATAAATATCTTCTCCTGTGGTGTTATAAATGTAAGCAAAACTAGGAACAATGCCATAAGCCATTCCATAAATTTGAAGTATTAAAAGAATTAAACTTACAATTGCAAAAAATTTTACCTTTATATTTTTCGTATTTTCCATTTTTGCTTTTCTTTTATTTCTTTGGTTATAATTCATTTTAAACATCCCCTTTCATTAATCTTTTAATTATTATAACTTTAATATTATATAATAGTAATTTGTAGTGTCAATATACTATTTTTTATTTTTATCGAAGTATACGCTCTAATTCTACGGAATTAGCACTCTGTAGATTTATTACATTTTATTTACATTTTCAAAAACATAGATAACTATTGTCTTATTATCTTTCCTTTTCTTACGGATACATTCTTTTGAATTAATAGCATTGTAATTCTAAAAAAAAAGAAAGGTCCTATAATAGGAACCTCTCTTTTCTCTGTTAGCTTTTTAATTCAAGTTCATCATAGGCAACTGTTGTTGTTCCGTATTCGGGTTTTTCACTACGAATAATGTGATATTTCGGTCCATTATCCAGTACTTGAACAATTATTTCATAACTGTCACCTACACTTGATACTTCCAAAACTTTTGCTTCAATTGCTTGATGAAGGTCTCCACCATATACCTCAATAACATCATCTTCTGGTGAAGAATTAAGATATGTGATATAGTGTCCAACATCGCCATCGCTTCTTTTGATAACAACTTGTGCAAGGAATTTATTATCCTTCCATTTTTCTACATTTTCCACTTTAGCACTCACTTTATTTGGATTTCTTTCAACTGGTTCATTCCGGTTGCAAGCTGTGCATGCAAGCATAATCATGGTTGTCATCATAACTGCAATAGCTTTTTTAGTATTCTTTTTCATAATGATTGTTCCTCCTTAAATTGACTTGGAGGTTCTGTACCCCCAAGATTATATAAATATTTTGGGCGTACAAATAATTTTTATAATTCTATTATATCACTTTTTTATGTGAATTGCAAGTTTTTTTTAAACTTTTGTTCTTATATTCGCTAAGTTACATGTTAATCAATTCAACAAAAAAAATTTAAAATAGTCTTTAGCTTTATATAAAATTAGGATAAAGCTATTTATAACTTTATCCTAATTTTAGTTTATACTATTCTTTGCTATAATTTTTATTTAAGCTATATTAAATCTTCTCTTTCAACTCTAAAACTCTTTACAGTTTTATTTCCTGAAGCATCAACAACTGTAATTGTATACTCTCCTGGATTTTTTGGTCCATATGTAAATACATAATCTGATTTTATAGGAGTTGTAAAATTCTTTTTACTTGTTCCTCCTCCTATCCTTTGTAATACGTATTTTTTTATTCCTGAATTGCTACCATCAGTTAAGTGAAAATTAATTTTTCCATCTTTTATTGTTCCAACATCAACTGTAGGTGCTGTATTATCAACTTTTATTTGAAGCTCTTTTTCAGCACTACTATGTGGATCTCGTAAATAAATTGTTCCCTGTGGTATTATAACCTTTAAATCTCCAGTATTTATTCCATTTCCACTCGTTCTTTCCAATGTTAATAAATATGCTCTATCTGATGTACCATACTTTTCAAGTTTTGTAGTTATTCCTTCTGTACTTTTACCTTCTAGCTTTATATTTTTGATATAATCATCATAAAGTTTAGTTTTAACATTAGATACTATTTTATATGTTACTCTATCACCCACATTATTTAAATTTAAATTTCCTGTTTGTTTATAATAAGTTTCACCACTCATAACATTTCTTGTAGAAAATTGAACTTCTGGATAATAGTAGTAATATTTTTCATTTCCAAGTGAATCTTTAGTAATTAATGTTATCATTTCACCGGTTCTAGTTACTAATTTTATTGGCTCTGTATATTTTCTGAATTGGCCTTCTTGTATAGGATTTTTTATATCATTTCCCTTTATCCACTTATAATAAACTTGGCCAATTCCTCCAGTAATTGACGCATTTACCGTCGTTTCACTTCCATTTTGAGTTACCTTTCCTTTTGCAGTAGGTGCTGTATTATACACATATATTGACGAATAAGTATTAGTTCCTTTCTTAGATACGTTTCCAACTGTATCCTTTAAGAAACCTTCTGCAAAGTAGAATGAAACTTTACCATTACTACTTCCTGCTGTTATAGTAACATTGTATGTAGTATCATTAATCTTAGTAAATTGTACTTTACTTTTACTTGCACCACTTCCGCTAAGAATCATTTTACTTTTATCAATAGTTACTTTTTCATTTGTAATTATTTGCATTGTAACATGATTCTTTTTGGCATTTTGACTTGTTATATATCTATAATTACCGTTTTTTACATGATTTGTACTTATAACTTTAAATGATTTAAAATATGGTTTAATAGTATCTATGTTTTTTATTGTTATTCCGTTAGATTTAGCAATATTATCATTATTATCTTTAACATAAATATAATATGTTCCATTTTTTGTTATAGTTTCACTCATTGTTTTGCTCTTCGAGATACTTTTATCATTATTTATATAATAGAATTTTACATTTTGATAATTTGGTTCTGTTGTAATAGCATATGATCTAACTCCTGCTCCAGAATCGGAACATTTAAAACTTAAAGTTACCTTTTGCGCTGGAGCTGTTGTACTTAACTTTATATTTTCAATTTCAGGTGGAGTACTATCTATACTATTTACTGTTATAGCATTACTACGAGTATAATTTCCTTTAGAATCCACTAAGTAAAGATAATATGTACCATTTTTAGTAATGTTTTCTGTAAAGTTTACACTTTTATATGTTGTACTATGGTCTTGTGCAATATAATAAGCTCTACCACCATATGTTGGGCTTGTAGAAACTATGTAATATTTTATTCCATATGTTCCCATATTTCCACTTATTCTTAACGTTGCTTCAGATGCAGTTTGCTTTTCAATTTTAAATGTACTTATAGTAGGCTTTGTAATTTTAACCGTTTGTGGTTTGTTATTGCTATTACTATTACCACTACTATTAGCATTGTTTGTTGGTTTAGGATTTGATAAAGTCTTTTCGTCTGTGTAATAACGATACTTAGTTCCATTCTTTATGTAATATATTAAAATACGATAATTAATTTTACTGTTATTTCCAAATACTGTATTCAAACTATACATATTTTGTATACACTTTGCACCTAATGCTTGTTTAGAATCAATAATCGTCTTCCATTTTCCACTTTCTTTTCTTTGAACAATAAATTTAGCAATGGATGTTATATCTGAATCAAGTACTTTTATATATAATTTTGCATTGTTTTTGTCGGCTGATAATGTTGGTGCCTGTTGTTGTGGAGCACCATAAGTAAAATCTGTAATATGACCTTTATTTTTATAGGCTTTTTCATATTCAGTTTGTGATGATACTTGAGTTTGTGAGTTATTGTTACCACTATTTGAACTACCACTTGTACTACCACCTGAACTACTATTCGAACTGCTATTTGATTTTAAATTACAGCTTTTCTCTAAAAAAGATTCCTTATCATTTTGATTTTTTGCATATACTGTATATGTACCTGACTCTGAAATTTTTATTGTACCACTAACACTTGTTTTATGTTTACTTGTACTATAGTTTCCTCGTGCAAGAATTTTTCCACTTGGACTCTTTACACTATAAGATTTAAGACCACTTGAAGTATTACTATTGATTGAGTATGTCAATTGTCTTTGTGTATTATTTATTTTAGCTGATACAATTGGCCTCGTGTCTCTCTTATCTAGATATTCTATAATTGTATTACTTGGAAATGCATTAGATTCAACTTTTGCATCTCTAGGTATATATGCCTTTGTTAGATTTTTACATCCGATAAAAGCCTCTAATTTTATTGTCTTTACTCCTTCTGGTATTGTTATTTCTTTTAAACTTGTACAATTTGCAAAGGCTCTTCTTGATATAGTATCTACTGTACTCGGAATTTTAACACTCGATAAGCTACTACACCCTTCAAATACATTGTTTTCTATCTTTGTTATTCCTTTCGCTAATTCTATTGAAGTTAACTTTTTACACCCTTGAAAAGCCCCATCTTCTATTATTACATTTGGTATGTATAATGAATCCATTATTCCACTATTACTAAATGCATAACTTCCTATTTCAGTTAAATTAGTTGCATTTTTTAAATCTAATGTAAATCCTTCACTTGACCTATAATTTTCAAATCCAGACCCTAAAATTTTCTTTACAGGCATTTCTACTTCTGCAAATGTAGTAAAGTGATTACCTTGGAATGTTCTACTTTTTACAGCCACTACCATAGTCTTTGGTATCTTAAGCATATCCATAGATTTATATTTACCAATCGATGCATACATATCATTTATTTTATATACAATAGAAGAATCAAAGCGCACACTTTGTTCAATTGCATAATAATATTTAAATTCTGGAGTTATTCCAAATGTATCTTTGCCACTTGCTATATAAGCACCATTTTTCACATTCAGTAATTTGTCTGTGTCGTCTGCATAGCTTGTACTTATTCCGAAAACAGAAATTATAATTTCCATTAAAAGAATAGAAACTATTAAGATGGAAATTTTTTTAATTGTATATTTCTCCCATTTCATATTTATCACCCTTCCTTTTATATTTTATTTCTAAATTCATTATAGCTTTTACATTTCTATTGTCAATATCAGGTTTTGCCCTTCATCTTCAAGCCTATTAATTTCATATACGGATTTACAAACTTATGGTTTTTTTACATTTTTATTACATTTTTAGAACAAAATTTATATTCTATTTGGATTTTCTAATTTCACCTACGGAAATAATTATTTTTTAAATTATTTTATAATGTATAAATTACATTGCACTAAAAAAATGGAGGTAGATTTTTTATCTATACCCCCATTTTTCACACTAACTATTTAGCTCAGAAAGCTTAACAGGAAGTGTATCGCCTTTTTCATAATGTTGCCACTTAACAACATTATATTGTTTTCCTGCATAATTAACCATAACATTGTAGTGACTATCGTCAACTTTTGTGCAACTTAATACTTCAACTAACATTGAAGGAGCATTTAGCTCTTCTTCTTCCACTTCTATAAACCGTCCACTTTCAACTTTCTCTTTGCGTTCAATAATGAAGTACTCTTCTTCTTTTTCAGAACAGAAAACTTCAACTTGATACGATTTGGTATCAGGATTATATTGAACATTTTGTACCCTTGCCTCCAGTGAATTTGAATCAGATTTCACTGTTTGAGATGTAGCTGGTTCCATTGTTACTTTGGTCGATTTTAATGTGGGTTCTGTAGTCGGTGCTGTAGCACATGCTGTCAGCGTTGTAAGTATTATACTTGCGAATACAACAATAATGGCCTTTTTCATAAAGCATCCTCCTTAAATTGACTTGGAGGTTCTGTACCCCCAAGATTGTATAAATATTTTGGGCGTACAAATAATTTTTATAATTCTATTATATCACTTTTTTATGTGAATTGCAAGCTTTTTAAAACTTTTGTTTTTATTTTTTAACATATTAGTGACCATTCAAACTATGAACGGTCACCTGCTTTGTACTAAAATCCTGATTTTTCCTTTAACTTCTTCTATTTAATTATTCTACCTTACCATCATAAATAGTTGGTTCATTTCCTTCTATTCCGCCAGAA
>USCV01000041.1 GCA_900553225.1 uncultured Clostridium sp.
AAAATTTAATTATAGCATAAATAGTAAGCACAATTTCAGATATTAGAATGACTGGAAATCCAATAGTAAAATAGAGCTTTTTCGTTTTATGCCTAAAACAATACATTCCAGCAATGCCTCCAATTCCTCCTCCAAGCAGTACAAGAGTAAAAAGAGTAGATTCTTTAATTCTCCATGCACCTTTTTTAGCCTTAGATTTATCGATCCACATAGCTAAAAAAGCAATAATATTAATTAAAATAAAATAAATTATAATATTTCTAATTGAAAAGATATCGGAAAAACTAACTATTCCAATCAATTTCATTACTCCCTTCTAAACTTTAACATTTAGCCAAATAAACTCATTTGATTACTTTGACTCATTCCTTTAAGACATCCTGCATTTTGTAACATTTCAATAACCGATTTTCCAATCTTCGATCGAATCTTTAAATCATCAATAGACATAAATTTTCCATCTTTTTTAGCTTCTTCAATTCCTAAAGCAGCAACTGTTCCAAGTCCTGGTATACTATTTAATGGTGGTCTTATTCCTTCTTCTTCTATTTGAAATTTAGTTGCATGAGATTTATATAAATCGATTGGTAAGAAGTTTATACCTCTTTCATACATTTCCAAAACAAGTTCCAAGATTGCGTACATGTTTTTGTCTTTAGTAGATGCACCATTTCCTGCAAGATCAATCTCTTTCATTTTATTTTTAACTCTTTCTTCTCCATGACACATAATGTCACTATCAAATTCATCTGCTCTAATTGTAAAATAGGCAGTATAATAAGCTTTTGGCTCATGGACCTTAAACCATGCTATACGAAAGGCATTTGTTACATATGCTGCAGCATGTGCTTTTGGGAACATGTATTTAATCTTTTCACATGATTTAATATACCAATCTGGAACATCATGTTCTTTCATTAATTCAACATATTCTGCCCATTTTGCTGGGTCTTTTAGTGCCTTTCCTTTACGCACCGTTTCCATTATTTTAAATGCATGATTTGGTGGTACACCTTTTTTTATTAGATAAATCATAATATCATCTCTACAACAAATAGCCTCATTTAATGTAACAGTACCTGCTTCAATTAAGCTTTGCGCATTTCCAAGCCATACATCAGTACCATGTGATAAACCTGATATACGAATTAATTCATCAAACGTTGTAGGTTTTGTATCAACAAGCATTCCTCTTACAAATTTTGTTCCAAATTCTGGTACTCCGGTAACTTCCAACCTCACTTCTAATTTGCTCTGGTGTAACTCCCAATGCCTTAGTTGAGCTAAAAATACTCATTGTTTCTTTATCATCTAATGGAACTTTAGTTGGATCGATTTCAGTTAAGTCAAATAGCATTCTTATCATTGTTGGATCATCATGACCTAAAATATCTAACTTTAATAGGTTTTGGTCGATTGAGTGATAATCAAAATGTGTAGTAATAATATCTGAATTCGGATCATCTGCTGGATGTTGTACTGGTGTAAATTCATATATTTCTCTTCCTTTTGGAACAACAATAATTCCGTCCTGGATGCTGTCCTGTAGTTCTTTTTATTCCTGTACACCCCTTAGCAATTCTTAATACCTCCGCATTATTTATTGGTATTGCACGCTCCTCATAATATTTTTTTACATATCCATATGCTGTTTTATCTGCAACAGTACCTACTGTTCCAGCTTTAAATGTTGTTCCTTTTCCAAATATAACTTCAGTATACCTATGTGCTTTTGCTTGATATTCTCCAGAAAAGTTAAGGTCTATATCAGGCTCTTTGTCTCCATTAAACCCTAAAAAAGTTTCAAAAGGAATATCTATTCCATCTTTTATTAATTTGTGTCCACATTTTGGACAGTTCTTATCTGGAAGATCAAATCCACACTGATATCCATAATCAGAAAAGTCTGAGTATTTACACTCTGGGCAACGATAATGTGGTGGAAGAGAATTAACCTCAGTAATTCCAGTTGCATATGCTGCAAAAGATGAACCAACAGATCCTCTTGAACCAACTATATATCCATCTTCATTAGATTTCCACACAAGTTTTTGTGCAATAATATACATAACTGAGAAACCATTTTTTATAATAGACTCAAGTTCCTTAGATAGTCTTTCTTCAACAATTTGCGGTAATTGCTCACCATATAATTCATGTGCTTTTTTATAAGCAATATCTCTTATTGTTTGTTCACATCCGTCAATATGTGGTGGGCATTTTTCTGGAGATATTGGGCTTATTTTCTCACACATATCTGAAATTTTATTTGTATTTTCAACTACTACTTCGTATGCCTTTTCTTCTCCAAGATATTCAAATTCTTTTAGCATCTCTTCTGTTGTACGTAAATAAAGTGGAGCTTGCTGATCTGCATCATCAAAGCCTTGTCCAGCCATTAAAATTCGTCTATAAATTTCATCTTCTGGATCCATAAAATGAACATCACATGTTGCAACAACTAATTTTTGTAGTTTTTCACCAAGTGCTACTATCTTTTTGTTTATATCTTCCAATGCTTTAGTATCTGGAACTGTTTCATTTCTAACCATGAACATATTATTTCCAATTGGCTGAATCTCTAAATAATCATAGTCCTTTGCAATTTCTTCTATTTCTTCGTCAGATTTTCCTGCAATTATTGCTCTATATAATTCTCCAGCTTCACAAGCACTTCCCAAAATCAATCCTTCTGAGTACTTTTTATATAATGATTTTAAGATACGTGGCTTTTTGTAAAAATAATGCAAATGCGATAAAGAAACAAGTTTATACAAATTTTTAAGTCCTACATAATTTTGAGCTAAAATTATTGCATGGTAACTTGGTAAGCGCTTGTAGTCTGCATTTCCACATGTAACATTATCTATATCATTTATATTTTTTACACCTTTTTCTTTTAACATATCTAGCATTACTTTTAAAACTTTTACGGTAGTATCAACATCATCTAATGCTCTATGTGCAACTTCGACTTTAATTCCTAAATTATCAGCAATTATTCCCAATTTATATTTCTTGAAGTCTGGAAATAAAGCTTTTGCTAAACGCAATGTATCTAAATATGTATTTTCTAATGATAATCCTAATATTTTAGCATTATATTTTAAAAATCCTATATCAAAATCTGCGTTATGAGCAACTAGAACACTATCGCCAACAAATTCAATTATTTTTGGCATAATCTTATCTATAGTATCAGCATCTTTTACCATTTCATCTGTAATATTTGTGACTTCAACTACTCTTTGCGGAATTGGTTTTTCTGGGTTTACAAAACAAGAAAATTCATCAATAACCTCTCCATTTTTCACTTTCATAATTCCAACTTCAGTTATTTTTTCTGTACGGAAAGAAAATCCTGTAGTTTCTAAGTCGAGCACACAATATGTAGTATCTATATCTTGTTTTCTTGGGAATGATACACATGGAGTTCTATCTGGAACTAGATATGCCTCTACACCATAAATTATTTTCATATCTGGATTATCAAATCCCAATAATTTGTGTGCCTCTGGAAAGGCTTGTACTACACCATGGTCAGTAATTGCAATAGACTTCATCCCCCACTTCATTGCTCTTTTTATTAGGTCTTTTGCGGATGTCATTCCATCCATTTGGCTCATTTGAGTATGCATATGAAGTTCAACTCTTTTTACTTTTGCTTCATCTTTTCTTTCTTTTCTTTTTATTCCGGATGTTTCAACAATTGTATTTGCAATTACGCCAAGTTCTTTTGCAAATGGATCAAATTGTGCAGTTCCTCCAATTTTAATTCCTTTTGCATCTTTTATTCTACTAGATACATCTTTGAATTTTTCTTTTTCAATAAATGATTTACAAGTAATAGTGCTAGTACCATCATATAAATCAAACATAAACAAAAATTTACCACTTTTAAGTTCTCTTGAATCTGTATTAATTACTTCTCCTTCTAGTGCTATTTTACCACTATCAATAGATACATCAATTACTTTTGTAAGTGGTTCTTTTATATTTTGGTTTCTGCCAAGAATTAATGGTGTTATCTCTTTTTCTTCTTGTTCATCCAAATTCTTACTGTCATTTTTAGGCTCTTTGGATACATCAATTGGACTTTGTTCGTCCTCTTGTTTCTTTTCTTCCTTTTTCTCTTTTAAACTATTTAATTCATTTTGGAATTGTTTAATTGTTTCTTCTTGAATTATTTTTGCAGATTCAAAATATGTATTTTTACTTTCTTCCGATTTGTTATCTTCAAAAATAATTTTACATTTTTCGGAAAAAATCCTATCTATTATATTTGATAATATTTCATCAATTTTTTGTGCATACAAAATATCTGCACCCATATATATTAAATTAACTTTGATTATATTTCCATCTTTTTTTACACTACTATTTCTTAGTATTGCCTTTGTTAGTGGATG
Source organism: uncultured Clostridium sp. (assembly GCA_900553225.1). GTDB lineage: Bacteria > Bacillota > Clostridia > TANB77 > CAG-508 > CAG-492. The sequence goes on from USCV01000041.1 coordinate 4,410, forward strand.
TTTGTAAGCTATATAATCTACTATATTATTCCATTCAGAAATAAAATCGTTTTCTGCATTTTGATCATATTCAACTAAAACAATTGCATCTTTTAACATAAATCGTTTTATTAAAAATTTTTCAAATGCTCCTATATCTTTTATTTTTACTGGTTCTGATATATTTATTTTTATTTCAAGCCTACTTGTTTTTTTATATAAATTAATGCATTGGATTTTAGAATTTAAGATATTACTATTAAAATTAAAATCTTTAAATATTTCTTTAAGTTTTTTTTGTACAACTCGTTCCATCTTTTAATCTAATCCCCTTTTTATAATTAATCATTCATAACATTTTAGTTATGAATGATTAAAAACTTTTATTTATTAACAATTGATCTTTTACAAATTTTCAACATTTTTAATTTAAGTAATTATTATTTCATTACTAAATACATTTTCTGTGCTGGTGTTAATATTAGTTCAAACATTACATTAAATTTTACAGTTTTTAATATTTTTTCTTCATCCATATTTCTTATTGCTCCTATAAAATTCTTAAAATATCATTATACGTAATATAAATTGATAATACTATAAGCATTGTAAAACCTAATGTTTGTAATGTCATTTCTGTTTTTTCTTTTAAAGGCTTTCTTCTTATTAATTCTATTAATAAAATTACTACTTTTCCTCCATCTAAAGGTGGAAATGGAAGTAAATTTGTAACGCCTAGTGATAAAGAGATTAACGCTAAAATGTATATATAATTTCTAATTCCGTCTGTATTGGATACAACACTTGAAATTCCAACTGGTCCCATTAATTGATTTTTCGATACTTCTCCTGTTAACAATTTTTTTAAATTTTGAACAATAGAAGATGCAAAATCTAATGTTTTATTTGAAGCATAATAAATTCGATTCAATACAGTATCGTCTGCTTGTTTTAAATTTATTCCTAAATAATATATATTTTTTTCTATTGTATTTATAATTATTTCTTTTTGTTGGCCTTTTCTATTAATAGTAAATTTGACTTTTTCATCTTCATTATTATTTATAATACTAATTAACTTGCTTGTATCATTTTCAACATCTTGCCCGTTTACTTTCATAATTTTATCTTTAATTTCTAAACCATCATGTTCAGCTGGACTATTAGGCTCGATTCCAATAATCTCTGTAGAAGATTTACTTTCTAGATAGATTCCTGTTTCTTTATATTTAATTGCATTTGGCTTTACTTTGTACTCTATTTTTTGCCCATTTCTTTCAATAAGAACTGAAACAACATTTCCATTTGATTTTTGTATTGTTTCATTTATATCTTCTTTTCCTCTCATTTTTTTGTTATTTATTTTTAATATTCGATCATTTACTTTTATTCCTGCTATTTGTGCACCATAATCCGGAATTAATGAATCTATTTGATTGGTTGTAAAGTTTCCATTTGTCGTCATTAAACAAAAATAAATAATAAGTCCAAATATAATATTTACCATACCACCGTGCAACAACAATTGCTATTCTTTTTGGAATGCTTGCCTTACTAAAAGAGCCTTCATTTTCCGATCTTTCTTCTTCACCTTCCATACTAACAAATCCACCAAGTGGGATTAATCTAATAGCATATTTGGTTACTTTACCTTGTTTTTTCCAAATGGTTGGTCCAAATCCAATTGCAAATTCATTTACTTTCACTTTACATAACTTTGCAACAAGAAAATGTCCTCCTTCATGTATGAAAACCAATAAGCCTAGTAAAAAAATAACTTTAATTGCGTTAATCAAAAAAGATATCAATATTATTTCCTCCATATGTCTTTAAAATGTTTATATATAGTTTTTAATCAATTTTATAATAAAATTAACAAAAAATACGCAAAAGGAGCAATAAAAATTAAACTGTCAAATCTATCTAGCATTCCACCATGTCCTGGAAGTAAATTACTAAAATCCTTTATTCCTACATATCGTTTAATACTAGATGCAGCAAAATCACCAATTTGCCCAATTATACTAAGTAATAAAGCAATACCGCTTATAAATATATAATTAATGTTCATTCCAAAAAATTTATTTATTGCATATGTATAAATTAGTGCTATTAATATTGCACCAACCGCTCCTCCTATGCAGCCTTCTATTGATTTATTTGGGCTTATTTTACTAAATTTATGTTTTCCAAACTTTTTTCCTATTGTATATGCAAATATATCAGTTCCCCATGAAGCAATGAAAAGATACCAAATTAATATATTACCATTCTCAGCCCCTACTGTCTTTGGTATATATATTAAAAACAGTGGTATATAGCATATTCCAAACAAAGTAATAGCTATATCAATAATTGAATATTTCATATTTGTTATAATACTTTGAATAAATAAAATAGCAATAATAGTGCAAATCGATACCTGAATTGTTACTACTTTATATTGTTCTGGAATTATGTTTATTATAGATATTAATAAACATGCCATGTATCCTACCCAAAAAACTGGTTTTGCTTTTTCTTTAAAACTAGACATGTATTCATGTAAGCACATTATTGCAATTAAAGCAAATACCAAATCAACAATATATATATTTGCAAATACTAATGTCATAACAATAAATGGTAAACCAATTACAGCAGTTAAAATTCTTTTTAAGTTCATAAATTATTTTCCTCCAAATTTTCTATTTCTCTTTTGATATATATGTATTGTCTCTAATAAATCTCCTTCTTCAAAATCTGGCCAGTATTTTTCTACAAAGCAAAACTCAGTATATGCAAGTTGCCATGGTAAAAAATTACTTGTTCTTATCTCTCCACTAGTTCTAATTAATAAATCTGGGTCAGGCTGGTTTTTTGTATATAAATTATCTGAAATTAATTGTTCATCGATATCATCAATATTAATTTCATTATCTTTTACTTTTGTTGCTATTGCTTTTACAGCTCTTGTTATTTCATCTCTTCCACCATAATTAAAAGCAATATTTAGAGTAAGTCCGGTATTGCCTTTAGTTCTTTCAACCGCTTTTTCAATGCTTTTTTGTAGTCCTTTGTCTAATGGTGAAATATCTCCTAAAACTTTTATTTTTATATTTTCAGTATCTGCTCTTTTTGAAAAATCATTTAAATAATTTTTCAATAATAACATTAAAGCTCCTACTTCTTCTTTACTTCTTTTCCAATTTTCTGTAGAAAATGCATAAACAGTTAAGTACTTTACTCCGATTTTATTACAATATTTTGCAATTTTTTCTAATGTTTCTGCTCCTCTTTTGTGTCCTTCTTTTACTGCTAAATTTTGTTTTCTTGCCCATCTTCTATTTCCATCCATAATAATTGCAATATGTTCTGGATATCCGTTTTCTAAATTGCTCATTTTATTTTCTCCTTATTTGTTTCTATTTTTTATATATAAAGCTAAATTGCTTAAAAATTCATCTTCTGTTTCATATTCTTTTATACATTCTATAGCTTCTTCAATTTGATTAGATAGCATTTTTTCAGCTTCATCTAATCCATATTTTGTAACATATGTACATTTTCCTTTTTCTCTGTCATTTCCTACTGGTTTTCCTAATACTTTTTCATCTCCTATTTCAGATAAAATATCATCTTTAATTTGAAATGCTAAACCTATTTTTTCAGCATAGTTTGTTAATTTTTCTATGTCTTCATTCTTTGCTCCACCAAGAATTGCACCTATTTTTACAGCAGATTTTATCAATGCTCCTGTTTTATTTTTATGCATATATTCTAAATAATCACTAGATATTTGTTTACCTTCATATTCAGTATCAACATATTCTCCTGCAATCATTCTATCAATTCCATATGAAAGTTCCTTTAATGCTAGAGTCTTTCTTGCTTTTTCTATTTCATCTTCACTATTAATAATATCCTCTAAAATAATAAGATATGCATTGTTCAATAATGAATCTCCTGCAAGTATTGCAGTTGCTTCATTAAATTTTTTATGATTAGTAAGTTTTCCTCTTCTATAATCATCATTATCAATTGCAGGTAAATCATCATGAATAAGTGAGAAAGTATGAACCATTTCCATTCCAACCATAAAAGGAATGCACTTTGTATAATCTTTTTTAAAAAGTTCGTATGTAGATGATATTAAAATTGGTCTTAAGCGCTTGCCACCAGCAAGAAGACTATATCCGCATTGCTTCATTTAAAGTTTCTTCTGGGCAATTTGTTTCTTTTAAATATTTTTTTAATTCAACATCCACATTACTTATTTTATTAAGCAGCATTTCTTTAAAATCCATTTTTATCACCTTTTTATACATTCATAATTTCTTTTTCTTTATTTTCAAGTATTTTATCTATTTCTTCTATTTTACTATCCGTTATTTTTTGAATTTCTTCTTCTGAAGATTTTAGTTCATCTTCAGTTATTTCACTTGATTTTTCCATTTTTCTAGCTGAATCTATTGAATCTCTTCTAATTGCTCTAATTGCAATTTTAGTTTCTTCTGCTATTTTTTTAACTTCTTTTACAATTTCTTTTCTTCTTTCTTCACTAAGTTCTGGGAAATTCAATCTTATTACTTTACCATCATTATTTGGATTAATACCAATATCAGATTTCAAAATCTCTTTTTCTATTTCTTTTAAAATTCCCATGTCCCATGGTTGTATAACAATAAGTCTTGCTTCTGGCACTGAAATTCCAGCTACTTGACTAATTGGAGTTGGTACTCCATAATAATTTACTTTTATTTTATTTAATATTGCTGGATTTGCACGACCAGCTCTTATCTCTGCCAAATTTTCTTCATATACACTAATTGTTTTATTCATTTTTTCTTTAATTTCATTAAAATCCATAATTTCTTCTCTCCTTTTTATTTTACTAAAGTTCCTATTTTTTCTCCTTTAACAACTTTTACAATATTTTCTGGGTTATCCATAGCAAAAACTATTAAAGGAATCTTATTATCTTTGCATAAAGATATTGCCGTTGAATCCATTACCTTTAAATCTTTATTTAGAATATCTAGATATGTAATTTCATCAAATTTTACTGCTGTTTTATCTATCTTTGGATCAGCTGAATATACTCCGTCTATAGTTTTAGCAACTAAAATAACATCTGCATTAATTTCAGCTGCTCTTAATGCTGCTGCTGTATCTGTTGTAAAATATGGATTTCCGGAACCACAAGCAAATATTACTACTCTTCCTTTTTCTAAATGTTTTACAGCTTTTCTACGAATGTATGGTTCTGCAACTTCTCTCATTTCAATTGCAGTTTGAACCCTTGTATACATTCCTCTAGTTTCTAATGCATCTTGAAGAGCTAATGCATTCATTGTTGTTGCAAGCATTCCCATGTAATCTGATGTAGTTCTTTCCATTTCTTTTCCATATCTGCCACGCCAAAAATTACCTGCCCCAACTACTATTGCTACTTCTACTCCTAGTTCTAATATTTTTTTTACTTGCATACATATTTCATCTATTACACTAGCTGAAATACCTGTTTTTTCTTCACCTGCTAAAGCTTCTCCACTTAATTTTAGTAATACTCTTTTATACTTTATGTCTCCCATAGTTTTTATGCACTCTCCTTATATTTTTATCTTTTGCTATTGTAACATATATTATATTAATTTTGCAGTATTTTTTTAAAATTTTTTTAAAAATTTATTACTGGTGTATAGTTTTTATAAAATAATCTTTATAATAGCAGATAAATAAAATAATATAGATATTTTATGTGTGTGATATGATCTAAAATTTGAGTACTATTTTACTATATTTTATGTAAAAATAAAAAACCATCTACTAATAGATGGCCTTTTTATAATACTAATTTATTTTATATTATAATTTTTAGCTTTTTTATATGCAAACATTGCCACAGCTCCTAACGCAATTACGCAAAATGCAATTATATAATTTTCTGTTATACCAGTCTGTGGTAATTTAGTGTCATCTGTTGTTTCAGTTTTTGTGTCTTCAGTCGTTTTAGTTTCTTCTTGTATTGTTTCTGGTTCTTTCTTTTCTTCATTATTTTTTGTATTATTTTCTTCTGCATTATTATTTTCTGTTTTTATTTGTTCTTGTGGTTTTTCCTCTTCAATTTGTTCAATAGATTCTGAGTTATTTTCTTCCAATAGCTTTTCAAAGTCTATTGTTGCATTTTCCACCGCAAATGACAAATTTGCTGTAACTGCTCCTACAGCTAATATTACTAAACATGTAATAATAAGTTTTACTGTTTTTCTCATTTTCCCATCTCTCCTTTTTCTTTTGATTTACTTATATTATTATCTATATACTTATTTTAATTCTAGATTTTATTATATTTCTTCTTCATTTTACACTTAATTTAATTTTTCGTCAATAAAAAATACTTATTTTTTTAAAATTTTGTTTTTATCTATTTTTACTTAATTATAGTGATTTTTTTATTTTATATATTTCTTAGAATAAAAAATTACATTAAACATTAAATCTAAATAAAACAACATCTCCATCTTGCATAACATATTCTTTTCCTTCAGATCTAACTAATCCTTTCTCCTTTGCTGACACCATAGAGCCTTCTTTTATTAAATCATCATATGAAACCACTTCTGCTTTTATAAAACCTCTTTCAATGTCAGAATGAATCTTTCCTGCAGCTTGTGGAGCTTTTGTTCCTTTTTTTATAGTCCACGCCCTTACTTCTGGCTCTCCAGCAGTTAAAAAAGACATCAAACCTAATAAGCTATAACTTGCTTTTATTACTTTGTCTAATCCTGACTCATCTAAACCTAAAGCATTTAGCATTTCAGCTTTATCTTCGCCTTCTAGCCCTGAAAGTTCCTCTTCCATTTTTATACATAATGGTATTACACCTGCATTTTCATTTTTTGCATATTCAACTACTTTACTATAATTATTATTATTTTCTGGATGTTCCATATCTTCTTCGGAAATATTTGCAATATATAGAATTGGTTTCATAGTTAATAAAAAAGCATCTTTTATATATTCACTTTCTTCTTCAGTTAATGAAACACTTCTAGCACCTTTTCCATTTTCTAAGGCTTCTTTTATTTTTTCTAAAACTTGAATTTCTTCTTGATATTTCTTGTCTGCTTTTAATTGTTTTTTTGCTCTGTCTAATCTTTTATCTACTGTTTCTAGATCAGAAAAAATTAACTCCAAATTAATAGTTTCAATGTCTCTTATCGGATTGATACTACCATCTACATGAACAACATTAGGATTTTCAAAACATCTTACAACTTGAATTATGCTATCGACTTCTCTTATGTGTGATAAAAATTTATTTCCTAGTCCTTCTCCTTTACTTGCATCTTTTACTAGTCCTGCAATATCAACAAACTCAATAATAGCATGAGTTATTTTTTGTGGGTTATAAATTTTTGCAAGTTCATCTAATCTCTCATCTGGTACTGGAACTACTCCAACATTTGGTTCGATTGTACAAAATGGATAATTTGCGCATTCAGCTCCTGCTTTTGTAATTGCATTAAACAATGTACTTTTACCTACATTTGGTAAACCTACTATACCAATTTTCATTATAATCGTCCTCTCCTTTATGTTTTACATTTTCATTATTTTTGATACTTTTTGTATTATTTTTATTACTTTATTTAATTCTTCTATTTTATTTTTTCTTTCTTCTAAATATGGTATCCAAGGATTTTGTTCTTTTTCATCTGTTGGATCCCAATTTCTTAATTTTTCATTTTGTGATATTTTTTCAATTTCTGGTTTGCCAAGTGGTCCTGGATTATCTGATGAATAAAATTCAACTTTTGTACCTGCATTACAATTATCAAAAATCCATTTTGCGTCTTTAACTGTAAGTCTTATACAACCTAAAGATGCCTCTTGTCCAAGTTTATCATATTCCCAGTATTCTAAACTTTCTGGATTTCCATACTCTAAATACGGTACAGAATGAAATAATATATCTCCTACAATTTGTGTACAATATTGTCCATAAACTTTTCCTTGAAGTGCCAACCACTCCTTTTTAAAATATGTTATTTTATAGGTTCCAGTTTTAGGAGTATTAGTTCCAGTTGAACATAGCATAACTTTAAGTGGTTTAGAATAATATCCATTTTCATCTTTTCCATAAACAGTAACAGTTTGAGCCGTATAATTTACTTTTAAGAAATATTCTTGCTCACCTGTTTGATAGTTTTGTTCTTCTATATTTTCCTTTTTTTCTTCCTCATCATCTGCTTTTATAGTATATAATACCTCTTGTGTATTTAATTTTGTTTCATTTACATAGAATTTAGAAATCTCCTCACTTTGACCTCGTACAGAAAATAAGGAAATAGAAAATAGTATTAATATATCTATACCAATTATTAAACTAATTAGTATAATCATCTTAAATTTAAATCTATTTCTTTTTTTTAGTTCCAAGATTAAATTCCTCCATTTTTTTACTTTGAAACAACCAAAAGAGTTATATACTCAATTGGTT
>USCV01000042.1 GCA_900553225.1 uncultured Clostridium sp.
ATTTCTTGAATAACCATTTTTTCTAGACTATCATCTTCCTTTTTTACTGTGTTTAGCAAGTTATTTAAGTAATTTTTATCTAACATATTTTCAATCATAAATACATTAATTTGTTTTTCATCTTTTTCTACTAAATTATTAAAAATCTCTGCATATTTAGTTTTTTGTATAATTTTCAAAAAGCCATTTTTATCTTTTACATTTTCAAGTCCTGAAATATCTTTAAAAATAGAATTTGTCCATTCTCTGATGTTTTCAGTATTATCATAAAGTATATCATGATTTAAAAATACCCTTCTAAATACACTCTTTATGCATTTTAATTTATATTTTTCAATAAATTGCTGAAAAATTATTTTATCTTTTCTTCCAAGTAATCTGTATATTTTTATAATATCTGAAATTATAATTTCATCTAGTTTAGCTTCAATCTGTATTCTATTTGCTTGATCACTTAAATTGTTTAATTCTGGATTCTTCATTTTTAAAATAAAAATTGCACTTTTTAAGTCTTCTTGATTTATTAATTCCTCCAAATCTTTCGGCTTAATTTTTTTTGCATACATACCCTTTAACTTTGCATTAATATTTGAGTATTTAAATAAAGTAAATGGATACAAAATATCACCTTCTCTTTTTTAATATATTATCAATTATATCGTTTATGGTATTATTTTTTGTTTTTAAAAAGTTTTCTTCCCATTTTTGCATTTCAATATTTGCATTGTTTGTCAGTTCTTCTTTTTTTTCTTTTATTTTTCTATCATATTCAGATTTTTTAAAATTTAGTTTATATTGATATTTTTCATTTATTGATTCTTTTATTTTTTCTAATTCTTCAGAAATATAATTATCTATGTTTTCTTCTTTTTTTTCTAATTCATTTAAAGCTTGTTTACATTGTTTATCTGTTTGAATTAATTCACTTATTATCTGTTCCATATTTAGTTTATGTTAATCTGTTTTAGATAACATATCCTCCTTTGTAATTTATTTTCTATTAAAAATAGTATGTATTTATTACTCATTTTTATACTCATGGCTTTTTTAGCACCTTGAACACAATTAATTTTTATTTATATTTTTTACTTTCCATAAATTAGTATAATATACTTTTTTATTTTTGCATAGTTTTTTTTATTTTTTTCTATTTATTTTTTTGAAACTATGTTATAATCACTTTATTATATATTAAAGGGAGGATTTTACTTATGAAAAACAAAAAAATACTAATTATTATTATACCAATTATTGTTTTATTATTAATTGGTATAGGACTTTGTGCATTTGCATATTTTGCAACAGATATGTTCAAATCACCAAAACAATTATTCTTTAAATACGCTGGAAAAACTCTTGACACTTCCGAAAAATTTGATTATGACAAATTTTTAGAAAACTACAAAATACAAAGTGAAAAGTCTTATAAATCTTCTGGCGAAATAACTGCCACAGTTAATTCTGATGATTCAGATTTAAAACAAGCAAAAGAGGTTTTAGATAATGCGAAAATAACATTTGTAGCAAATTCAATTCCAACAAAAGAAAAGCATTATACCAATATTGGAATAACATACAAAAATAATGAAATCACAAAACTTGAAGGATTAGCTTCAAATAACAATTATGGTTTAAAATGTGCAGACTTATATGATAAATACATATATGTTGAAAACAATAACTTAAAATCACTTGCCAGAAAATTTGGTATTAGTGCTACATATGCTCCAGATAAATTTGAAAAGACAAATCTATACGAACTTTTAAATGTTGACAAAGACACAAGAACTAAAATAAAAGACACTTATTACAATGTATTAGATCAAAAATTAGATAGTAAAATGTTTAGTAAAGAAAAAAATGCAGAAATAACTGTAAATGGTGAAAAAGTAAAAACAAATGCATATTCATTAAAACTGAATGAAGTAGAAGCATATGATATTTTAATTTCTTTACTTCAAACTTTAAAAGATGATGACACAACATTAGATTTAATTATTGATAAAGCTGAAAAATCAAATTTAAAATATATGATAGAACAAAGTCTGTCTAGTACAAACTATTCATCAGATAGTATAAGTTCAACTTTAAATACTACAACTGTTACTTTCAATAAAGATTATCTAAAAAATAGTATTCAAAGTATAATTGATGATTTACAAAATAGCAAATCAGATGTTTCTTCTGATAATACAATGAAAATTACTATATATGTTAATAATAAAAAACCTATAAAAATTGAGTTGTTCGCCAATGATGAATCAAAATTTAATTTAGATATTACAAAGGATAATAATAACAACTTATTATCTTTTGGTGTAGAAGGAAAGACTGTTTTTAAAGCTGACTACACTGTAAACAAAGGAAAAAATTCACAAAAATTAAATGGTACAATTACAATAATTGCAGATGGAACTAATATTCCTATTAACTTTAACATAGAATCTAATAAAGAATTAAATAAGATAAATTTAAAAACAACTCTTCCTATAGATAATACAATGTTAATATCTAGAGCATCTTTCGGTAATGACGCTACATTTGAAATAGATAGCCAAACAACTGGTGAACTTGGAAAAGGAACAAATTCAAATACATCTGTTATATCTATTACATCTGGAGATACAACTATTAAAGTAAATTTAAAAGAAGACATTACATTTAGTGATGATGTTTCTATTGATGATTTAAATACAAATAACGGAAAATGTCTAAATAATATGAGTGTATCTGAAATGGAAGCACTAATAAAAGAAATTATAGTAAATTATCAAAAAGTATTACCAATTAAATTACAGCTTTTAGGAGTTAACACATCTACATCAAATGATAACTCATTAGTTGTTGATACTACAAATGAGGATTCTAACAACTCAATCAATGAAACATTAGTAAATACTACAACAGAAGATTCTGTATTATCAACTCAAGAAGATTAAAACAAATCAATATTGATAATCTAGTTAATTTATAATGTAAAACAATAATAAAAAACATTCTAAAATTACAGATTTATTTTAGAATGTTTTTTATTTTTTTAAAATTAAAATTCTATTTTATCTAGAATCCAGCTTTCTAAGTTATCAATTGGAATTCTTACTTGTTCCATTGTGTCTCTATCTCTTACTGTAACTTGATTATCCTCTAATGTATCAAAATCTATTGTTACACAATATGGAGTTCCAATTTCGTCCTCTCTTCTATAACGTTTACCTATACTTCCAGCTTCATCGTAATCACACATAAATTTACTTGAAAGTTTCTCGTATACTTCTTGTGATTTCTCGCTTAATTTTTTTGAAAGTGGTAATACCGCAACTTTAAATGGAGCAATTGCTGGATGTAAGTGTAAAACAGTTCTTACGTCTCCTTCTCCAATTTCTTGTTCTTCATAACTATTACATAAAAACGCAAGTGCAACTCTATCGCATCCAAGTGATGGTTCAATGCAATATGGGACATATTTTTCATTTGTTTCCGGATCTAAATAAGACATATCTTGTTTTGAATGTTCCATATGTTTATTTAAATCATAATTGGTACGGTCTGCAATTCCCCATAATTCTCCCCAACCAAATGGAAATGCAAATTCTATGTCTGTTGTTGCTGTACTATAAAATACTAATTCTTCTTTACTATGGTCACGAAGACGGATATTTTCTTCTTTTATTCCCAAATTTAATAACCAGTTTTTGCAGAAGTTTCTCCAATACTCAAACCACTCTAGATCTGTTCCAGGTTTACAGAAAAATTCAAGTTCCATTTGTTCAAATTCACGTATTCTAAATATAAAATTACCTGGTGTAATTTCATTACGAAAAGCCTTACCAATTTGTGCAATTCCCATTGGCATCTTTTTTCTTGTTGTTCTTAAAACGTTTTTGAAATTAACAAAAATACCTTGAGCAGTTTCTGGTCTTAAATATATTTCAGATGTATTGTCTTCTGTTACACCCTGAAATGTTTTAAACATTAAGTTAAATTTACGAATATCTGTAAAATTTTCTTTTCCGCAGTTTGGACATGTAATGTGATTTTCTTTTATATAATTAATCATTTTTTCATCTGACCATCCATCTGCAATTTCTTCGCAATTATGTTCATGCATCCATGCTTCAATTAATTTATCTGCTCTATGTCTTGTTTTACATTCTCTGCAATCAATAAGTGGATCACTAAATCCTCCTACGTGACCAGATGCAACCCATGTTTCAGGATTCATTAAGATAGCTGCATCTAGTCCAACATTATATTTATTCTCTTGAATAAATTTTTTCCTCCAAGCACTTTTTATATTGTTTTTTAATTCGACTCCTAAAGGACCATAATCCCATGTATTTGCAAGTCCTCCATAAATTTCTGACCCTGGATAAATATATCCTCTGTTTTTGCAAAGTGAAACTACTTTTTCCATACTTAATTTTTCCATTTTTCTACCTCCTAATTATAATACTTACACAAGAAATAAAAATTTCTAAGTGCTAAGCTAAGGTAAAAGAAAACTAAAAAACTTTCAATCCTTAGCTTACAAAATAAGCTAGGGACGAAAGTTTAAATTTTTCCGCGGTTCCACCCTAATTGATAATTATAATAATTATCCTCTTTATTTTTAATTTAGCTCCAAAGCTCCCCATATACCTATTATTATTAGTTTTCACCCAATAACTAACTCTCTTTAAATAATAAAATATACTTTTTCTTTTTCAATGCCGTTATTTAACTAGAAATATTTTATCAGCATTAACTTAAAATGTCAATAATTTTTTTCTTTTCCTGAACTCCAACCGTTCTAGCATAAGCTTCTCCATTACGGAAAACAATAAATGTTGGTATGCTCATTACTCCATATTCTGTTGCAAGTGCAGTTTCTTCGTCAACATTTACTTTTCCAATTTTTATGTTATCTCCTAATTCATTTGCAATTTCATCAAGAACAGGTGCCATCATCTTACATGGCATACACCATGATGCCCAGAAATCTATCAAAACTGGTACATCTGAATTAATAACTTCATCATTAAAATTTTGGCTAGTTATTTTTAAAATTTCCATTTACTTCATCCTTTCTTTTTAAGTTACTCTTTTTAATAAAATCCGCAGTAGATAATCCTGCAATTGTTCCTTCATATATTGCTTTTGATATTTGCAGTATTCCACCTGTACAATCGCCACAAGCAAATAATCCCTCTACATTGGTTTCCATTTTATTATTTACTTTTATTGTATTTTTTTCTGTTATTGCTCCAATTTTTTTGGCTAAGTCTATACTAGAGGCTATTCCTAATGCAATAAATATTCCATTTAATTTCATTATTGAATTATCATTAAACCTAACTTCTTCAAGTCTTTCTCTTCCTCTTACTTCTTTAATAGTCTTTTCATAAATCGGTATATTTATGCTTCTATTTTCAACTGCTTTTTTCCCATTTGTCAACATACAAACAGACTTTGCAACTGGCAGTAATTTTGTTGCTTCTGAAAAAGCATAATTTCCGTTTCCAAGAACTGCTACATTTTTATTTTTATAAAAGAATGCGTCACATATTGCACAATAGCTTATTCCTTTACCTTCAAATTGTTCTATACCCTTTATATCTGTTTTTTCTCTATTAGTTCCTGTAGCAAGAATTACTGTTTTAGAAGTATATTTTGAATTTGCAGTTGTCACTTCAAATATATTTTCTTTTTGTATTTGAGTTACTTCGTCTTGAATGAGATTTATTCCTAACCTTGTAGCTTGATTTATTCCAATTTCATGCAATTTATCTCCTGAAATTTCTTGAAATCCATAATAGTTTTCTATTTTTTTTGCATTTTTTAGTGTCCCTAAACCTTTATATATAATTAAAACATTTAATCCTGATCTTTTTGCATAAATTGCCGATGTTATTCCTGCAGGTCCGCTTCCAATAATAATAGTATCATACATAAACTTTACTTAATGTTAGATTTCACTTACTTTTTATAGTATATAAAAAACTAACAATATACCTTTCTCTTTATTATATTTTAAGGATACAAATTATTATATTATATCGTAAATTGTTTCAAATTTATATCCTTGTTCTCTTAAAAAACTAATAACATCTGGTAAAGTCTCATATGTTAGTATTTTATCACTTGCATCATGCATCAAAATAACAACTGAACTTTTACCTCCAACAGTACTTTTTATATTATTTATTAGTTCTTCTTTAGTTTTTGCTCCAGCAGCATCATTGCTAAGAGCATTCCAATCAAGATAAGCTATTTGGTTTTGTTTTAAAACTTCCTTTGCTTCTTGTTTTAATTTGTTATACTTTCCTCCATTAGATCCTCCTGGATATCTAAAAAGATTTGAATGATAATTTGAATCACCTAAAGCTTTTTGAATACACTGTTCGGTTTTATTATATTCATCAAGTATTGAATCTATACTTGAGTAGATACTGCTATATTGATGTGAATACCCGTGATTTGCAATATAGTGTCCCTCATCATAAGCTCTTTTTACTAAGTCTGGATTATACTCTACTCTACTTCCCAATAAAAAGAATGTAGCTTTTATATTTTCTTTTTTTAATAAATCTAATATCAGTGGTGTAACTGTTTTTGATGGTCCATCATCGAAAGTCAGAAACACCCTTTTTTCTCCAGTATTTTTATAAATATTCAATATATTATCAACTTGCTGGCTTGTAGTAATTCTTGTGTTTTTTATAGTTTTTTCTTTCTCTTTGTTATTAATTGCTTGAATTTGAACATCAAAATCTTGACTTGCAACCTGAATAGCATTTGGATAGGCATTCATATTATTTTTATGTTTGTTCACTATGCAACTTCTAATTACAAAAATACAAAGTAGTAAAAGAAGGACATTTATAAATATTTTTAGTTTATTCTTTTTATTGCGTCTTACTATTAAATCATACATATTATTCATCCCCTACTATTTATAAATTATACAACAACATTCTACAAATTAAAACATTTTTCATGATTTTTAAAAAATAATTATTGAAATTACTAAATTTTATATTCTAAAAGTAAAACAAAATATATAAAACCTAAATCAGCTGAATATATTGCCGACTTAGGTTATTCTTTTACAATGTTTATTAAACTACAATCGTTTTATTTTTACTCATCTTTAGTTGTATTAATTTTTAATAATTTAAATATTTCAACTATTACAATAGGCGCCAATACTAAAGCACACGCTTCAATAATATTTCCCATTGGTAATACTGGTATGCTAAATATATCTCGTAGTCCAGGGATAAGTAGAATTACAAACATTAATGATGCAGATATTGCAATTGCAAGTATTAATTTACTATTATTAAATATTCCAGTTTTAAAAATAGACTTTTTATTATTTCTAATGTTAAATACATGTACAAGTTCTGAAAGTGCTAAAACAATAAATGCCATTGTTTGACCTATTTCAACTTTTACTTCTTCATTAGATAATACTCTTACCATTCCATCTGCACCTTTTACCTCAACAACAGGTAATTCTTCTACTGGTGTTGCAAGACCAATAACAAATGCTGCAAGTGTTAATAGGCCTATCATTAATCCTTGATAAATTATTCTCCAACTCATTCCCTTTGTAAAGATACCTTTGCCTGGTTTTATTGGTTTTCTTTGCATTACGTCTTTTTCTGCTGGATCAACTGCAAGTGCAAGTGCTGGTAATGAATCTGTTACTAAATTAATCCATAAAATATGAATTGGAAGTAATGGCTCAATTAATTTTATATCAATTCCAAATGCATTTCCTAAAACTGGTGTAATTAAAATCGCTAAAAATAATACAATAATTTCTCCAACATTACTAGATAATAAAAATTGAATTGCTTTTAAAATATTATCATAAATACGTCTTCCTTCTTCTACTGCTGATACTACAGTTGCAAAGTTATCATCTGTTAAAATTACATCTGCTGCTTCTTTTGCAACATCAGTTCCTACTTTTCCCATTGCACATCCAATATCCGCAGTTTTTAACGCTGGTGCATCATTTACTCCGTCTCCTGTCATTGCAACAATTTCGCCATTAGCTTGCCATGCTTTTACAATTCTGACTTTGTGCTCAGGTGAAACTCTAGCATATACAGAGTACTTGCGAATATTTTTTGTTAATTCTTCATCTGACATTTCTTCAAGCTCTGCTCCCGTAATTGCTTCATTTTCATTTTCTAATATTCCTAATGCTTTTGCAATTGCAGTTGCTGTAATTTTATGATCACCTGTAATCATAACTGTTTTTATTCCAGCTGTTTTGCATTTATATACCGCTTCTTTTGCTTCTTCTCTTGGCGGGTCAATCATTCCAACCATGCCAACATATGTTAAATTACATTCAATATTCTTAATTTCATCATCTGTTGGCATATGGTCTAATTCTTTATATGCCATTGCTAAAACTCTTAATGCGTCTTTTGCCATTTCTTCATTGTTTTTTGCAATAATCTTTTTGTATTCTCCTAAATCATTTTTAATATCGTTATTTATAATATAGCTATTACACTTGCGAAGTAGTTCATCTACTCCTCCTTTTGTATATACAATATACTTGTCTTCTTGTATTTTGTGAATTGTTGTCATTAACTTTCTGTCAGAATCGAATGGAATTTCTCCAACTCTTGGTAGCATACTAAATAATTCTGGTTTGAAATCTAATTCAAATCCCATATCTACTAAAGCAGTTTCTGTCGGGTCACCAGTAAGTTCTTTATTTTCACCTACTTTCGTATCATTGCATAACATGCTTATATAAACAAGTTTCTCTAAGTTATCTTTAATTTCGTCTTCTTTAATATCTGACAAGTTAACTAATTTACCATCATAAAATATTTTCTTAACTGTCATTTTATTTTGTGTTAATGTTCCTGTTTTATCTGAACAAATAACAGTAGCACTTCCTAAAGTTTCAACTGCTGGAAGTTTTTTAATTATGGCATGTTTTTTTACCATTCTTTGCATTCCTATTGCTAGGACTATCGTAGATACTGCAGCTAAACCTTCTGGAATTGCTGCAACTGCTAAGCTTACTGCTGTCATAAACATGTCTATTGGTTCTTTTCCATACAATAGACCAATTAAAAATATGACTGCACAAATAGTAAGAGCTACAATTCCTAACGTTTTTCCAAGTTTATTAAGTTTTGTTTGAAGTGGTGTTTCTGTTTCTACAGTATCGTTAATAATTCCAGCAATTTTACCAACTTCAGTATTCATACCTGTTTCAACAACTATGCCTTTTCCTCTACCATAAGTAATTAAACTAGAAGAAAATAACATATTGCTTCTATCTCCAATGCCTACTTTTTCTTCTTTAATAGCATTTACAGTTTTTTCTACTGGTACTGATTCTCCTGTTAAAGAAGATTCTTGGGATTTTAAGTTTACAGATTCTACAATTCTTAAGTCTGCTGGAACATAATCTCCTGTATCTAAAACAACAACATCTCCAGGTACAAGCTCTCTAGATGGAACAACTGTAACACTTCCATTTCTTATAACTTTTGCAGAATGACTACTCAATTTTTGGAGCGCATCAAGTGATTTTTCTGCTTTTGCTTCTTGAGCAACACCAATAATAGCATTTACTATAACAACAATAAGAATAATGATTGAATCTGTAATTCCTTCTCCTTGCATGTATCCAACAATTCCAGATATAATTGCTGCTATGATTAAAACTATAATCATAAAATCTTTAAATTGTTCTAGAAATTTTACGAATAAACTCTTCTTTTTTTGTGATTTTAATTCATTTAAACCAAAACTTTCTCTGTTTTTCTCTACTTGATTTGTTGTTAACCCTGTTTCCAAATTTGTTTCGAATTTTTTACCCACCTCACTAATTTCTTTGCTAAACCATTTTTCTTCCAAAATTCTTCTTCCTTTCTTTAATATTATTAATTTTACTATTTCTAAATAATTTTTCTTTAAAAAAAGACTTTTAAAGAATTTATTATATAGAAACAGTTATATAATAGCTTCTTTAAAAGTCTTGCTTCCTTTTATTTTATATAAGGCTACTAACCAGATAATTCGCGTTTGTTGATTAGTAAGTTTTAAGCTACTCCCTTTTAAATTGTGGTTATTTTATCACTTTTTTTTAAAGATTGCAATATTTTTTTATATAACATATAAATAAATTACAAAAAAATGTAGTATACTTCCTGCTACAACAAAAAAATGCCAAATTGAATGCATATATTTTACCTTTTTTCCAACTCCATATATAATGGCACCTATTGTATATATAATGCCTCCTAATACTAACAGCATTATTCCTCTAGGGTCTAACATTTTACACATTGGTTTAAACGCAATAACAATCATCCACCCCATTATTATATAGCAAATCATTGAAAATTTCTTATATTTTTCTAAATTTACAGAATTAAGTACAATTCCTAATATTGCACAAGCTAATATTACTGAAAAAATAATCCATCCAATTACTCCATTTAATGTAACTAATGCAACTGGTGTATATGTTCCAAAGATTAATAGAAAAATACTACAATGATCTAAAATTCTAAATACTTTTTTTACTTTTCTAGTTGGTCTAAAACTATGATATAAAGTAGATATAATATATAAAATGATTAAACTAGTGCCATAAATTGCTGAACTTACAACTGCATAAGCATTATGATGCATGGCTGACCTAACAATACAAAGTACAAGTGCTGCAATTCCAAGTCCTGCACCAATACCATGTGAGATTGCATTAATTAATTCTTCTCCCAATGTATATTTAGGAATGTTTATTAATTTTTTACCAGTTTGGATACCGTCATTCAACATTTTCACCTCTCATTTTTATTATTTTTTTCTTTGACTTTTAAATTATACCCTATTTTTAGCTAAAATACAATTAAAAAAGAAAAATGAAAAAAAAATAAAAAACTATTGACATTTGAAAATTGATTGTTTATAATATTAATTGTTCTTAAGAAGAGATGCAGGTGTAGTTCAATGGTAGAATTCCAGCCTTCCAAGCTGGCTATGCGGGTTCGATTCCCGCTACCTGCTCCAATATTAAATTAAACATGGGGTAAAATAATCTGTTCTTAAAAGCATGCAGGTGTAGTTCAATGGTAGAATTCCAGCCTTCCAAGCTGGCTATGCGGGTTCGATTCCCGCTACCTGCTCCAATATTATAAAAAACCACATTGTTTATAAAAAGCAATGTGATTTTTGTTTATGCGGGTATAATTTAGTGGTAGAATGTCATGCTTCCGACCTGATAGCGCGAGTTCGATTCTCGCTACCCGCTCCAACGACGTTTCTGTTCGAACTTTTTTGAACAGTAGATACAAAATCAATCAGAAAAATCATAACCACCCGTAAAACGGGTGGTTTGCTCTTAGCCTAGAAGGCTTTTGTA
>USCV01000043.1 GCA_900553225.1 uncultured Clostridium sp.
AAAAAAGATATTTAATAATT
Source organism: uncultured Clostridium sp. (assembly GCA_900553225.1). Lineage (GTDB taxonomy): Bacteria > Bacillota > Clostridia > TANB77 > CAG-508 > CAG-492. The sequence goes on from USCV01000043.1 coordinate 21, forward strand.
TTAATTTCATTATTTTCATTTTTATTTGTCTTATCTGGATGTAATAATGTCAATAAGAATATTGAAAATAGTGAAAATAACACTGAAATTAATAGAACAAGTGCGGAATTCAATGTTTCTAATCAAAATAAAGAAATTGCAAACAGCAATACATCTAACACTAATTCTGGCGATAATGAAAATGTTAATACCAGTAACGTGAATGAGTCTAGTAATGAAAATATTACGTCTTCTAAAGAAATGGAAAAAGAGCCTATTGAAACTGAACTTGCTAACTTTTCAACGCGCATTATAGATAAAGATGAAAATAGACAAAATAATATAAGGCTTACTTGCTCTAAACTAAATGAGTTAACAATAGATGGCGGCTCAACTTTTTCCTTTTTAAAAAGCATAGGTGAAACAACTGTTGAAGCAGGATACAAAGAAGCAGATATACTTATTAACGGAAAAAAAACAAAAGGTTTAGGTGGTGGTAATTGCCAAGTTAGTTCTACTTTATATAATGCTGTTTTAAAGTCCGAAGGACTAGAAGTTATAGAACGCCATGAACATGATAAAAAGGTTCCATATATTGAAAAAGGAAAAGATGCAACAATTGCATTTCCTTCTCTAGATTTAAAGTTTAAAAATAATTCACAAAATCAAATAAAAATATATACGAGTACTGATGGAAATTCTGTTACAGTAAAGATTGTAAAAATTTCTTAGAATAATTCTAAACTTCCTAGAATAAAATTTAATAATTTTATTTAGGAGGTTTTTTTATGCACTTAAAAAAATGCTTGTTTAAACTATTATGTTTTTTTATTATATTTATGTTTGTTATTTATCCAAGTGTTATTGCTTCTGAAAATGTATATATTTGGTCAAATGATTACGATATTACAGTTCCAACGAGTTCAAGTACTACCACAGAGCAAGATTCAAACAATTCATTATCATTAGAATCTGGAAGTGCCATTTTAATTGAACAAGAGTCTCGGTCAGATTCTGTATGAACACAATATGCATGAAAGCTTACGTCCTGCAAGTGTCACAAAAGTAATGAGTATTTTACTTATTATGGAATCACTTGATTCTGGGCAAATTAAATTAGAAGACAAAGTACCATGTAGTGAAAATGCCCGTTCCATGGGTGGTTCTCAAATATGGTTAAATGAAACCGAAACATTAACTGTTAATGAAATGTTAAAAGCAATGTGTGTTGTTTCTGCAAACGATTGTACTGTAGCAATGGCAGAATTTCTTGCTGGAAGTCAAGAAGCTTTTGTTGAAAAAATGAATACCAGAGCTAAAGAACTTGGAATGAATGATACCTGTTTCAAAAATTGCCATGGTATTGATGAAGATGGACACGTTACATCCAGCTATGATATTGCATTAATGTCTAGAGAGTTATTAACCAAACATCCATCGATTAAAAATTATACAACCATTTGGATGGATAGCTTGCGAGATGGTAAGTCTCAACTTGTAAATACAAATAAATTAATTAGAAATTATCAAGGAGCAACTGGTTTGAAAACCGGCTCTACTTCACTTGCACTTTATAATCTTTCTGCAAGTGCTACTAGAAATGGTTTATCTTTAATTGCAGTTATCATGAAAGCTCCATCTACCAAAGTCCGTTTTGCAGAAGCACAAAAATTATTGGATTATGGTTTCAGTAATTATACATATAAAGAGTTTGCCAAAAAAGATGATATTGTAAAAAGTTTATCTATTGCTAAAGGTGTAGAAAGTCAGATAAATGCTGTGTTTGAGAATAATTCTGGAACATTATTAAAAAAGGGGCAAGATAAAGAAGTTTCTCAAACAGTTTCAATTGATGAAAATTTATGTGCACCTATAAAAAAAGGACAAAAAATTGGTGAAGCGACCTATATTTTGGATGGTAAAGTGGTAAGTACTGTAAATATAGTTTCAGACAAAGATGTAGCTAAAGATACCTTTTCAAATATTTTATTCGATTTATATAAAAGATGGTTTTGCCTACTACGAAAGTAAAAAAAATTGGGAGTATAAAAGTTTGCACAAACTTTCCGATACTCTCGCATTAAAAAGTTACATATAAACGATATCATTTATATGTAACTTTTCTAGTTCACTCATCTTCTGTTAAATCTTCTAGACTATCTTCACCAAATTCCACTTTTATAGAATTATCTGCATTTTTATTTTTCTTTGTTGACCTTTTGTTTTTTCTTTCTGCTCCTATTTCCTCTTTTATTTTATTTAAGTATTCCTTTCTTTCATTTTCTATTTCTTTTGCTCCTTTTTCTTCTTGTTTAATTTCTTTATTCTTCTGATCTATTTTGGCTTGCATTGTTTTATTTAACATTTTATTTACTTTTTCTATTAAATCTGGAACATAATCTAATAATTTGTCTATTGCTGAACTATGGCTTACTGGTAATAATTTTACATTATCTTGTTGAATTACTAAAAAAGCAACTGGTGCAATGCTGACTCCTGCTCCACTTCCTCCTCCAAATGGTAAGCGGTATTGAACTTGTTCTTCTTTATCTTTTTTCTTATATTCATCTAGTGTTTCTCCATTAAATTCGCTTCCACCTGCTGCGAATCCAAATCCCACCTTTGATATTGGAATAATCATGATATTTCCTGGTCCTTCTATTGCTTCGCCTATAATGGTATTTACGTCTACCATATCTCTTATGCTATTCATGGCAGTAGTCATAAGACCTTCTATTGGATGTTCGTTCATTTTTATCACTTCTCCTTTTCATTTTTACAATGATATATATTATATTGATAATATGTACCAATTTTAAATTTATTATACAGTCTAAATCTAATTTTAAGACATTTTTATTCCCATATATTGGTAGTATTTTATATCTATAATTATTAATATTTTTTATATATTTATTTGTAAGTCTTAGTATTATTGGTACAATAACTGATATTATTGTAATTAAAGATGAGGTGATAATTACATCTTCTAAGCCAATTTGCAAATTCATTTTAAATTTTAATATTTCTATTTTTAGATTTTTAAAAATTATCTTTGCAAGTTTCAATTGTTTAATATTATTAAATAATATTTCTCTTTCCAGCTTTTTTTCTAATTTTAATGGTATTTTTTTGATACTAGTTTTAGATAGTTTCTTTATTAATTTAGAATTTTGAAGTTTCTGTATTCTTCTTTTAATTTTTTCTTGTTTATCTTTGTTTAGCTTTAGTCCGATTATTCTTATCTTTTTCATAAAATATAATCCAATTTTTATTTCATAATCTATATTACCATTTTCTGTATCTATTTTCAGCTTACTTATTGAAAGTTTAAAACTTGAATTAAATATTACAATTATACAGACTAATGCCATTGTTATTATAACAAAAAATAATACCATATCTTCCCTTCTTTTTTATAGAATTTATAGTATTATTTTTTCCATTTATTTCTTATTTAAACCTATTGCTTTACTTTTTTCTTTTTTTCTACAGTAATATCTCCAAAAAGTTCCTCTTGATTTGTAATTACTTTGCTTCTCCTTGATAGCTCTAACAAGCCTGAAAATGCTGTTACAACTTCATTTTTATTGCATTTTCCCTTTGGAAATAATTTGTTAAATACAAATCTTTTATTTTTTATCAGTGCTTTATACATTTGTTTCACTTTGCTTCCAACTGTATATGTATCTGTAATAGCTATTTTTTCAATATTTTTTGCATTTTGATTTATTCTTTGTTCATTTTTTCGCACTACTTCTGCATATATCTTTGGAATAAGTTCATTGTTGTATTCTTTATCTAATTCTTGTTTTGGCAATGAAACAACATCTGGTAATTTGTATGTTCTTTTGGAATAACATTCATAGTATTCTTTTAATAATTTTGTTATTTCTTTATATTTCTTATATTCAATAATTCTTCTTAATAACTCTTCTTCTGTTAATTCTTTTTCCTCCTCTTGTTGCACAGGCAATAGTGTTTTTGATTTTAGATACAATAGTGTAGAGGCCATAATTAAGAATTCACTTGTTATTTCTAGATTTAACTTTTCCATTTGATTTAAATATTCAATATATTGGTCTGTAATTTCGCTTATTTTTACATCACATATATCCATTTTATTTTTATCGATTAAATGGCATAACAAATCTAAAGGTCCTTCAAAATTATCTATTTTTATTGCATATTTATTAGTTTCTAATGTTAATACATTTTGCATTTTACTTTTCTATGCTAGTTTTTATTTACTAACATTATCCCCCTCTCTTATATCTAATTTTTTATTCTTCTTGCATTGCTATATTTATACTCTCTTCTCTATAACCTTTTTTTCTTAAGAAATTTTTTATTTCTATTTCTTCCATATTTGTTTGTTTCTTATTTATAATTTTTTTTGCACATTTTACTTCATATTCTTCAATTTCTTCTTTATTATTTTGAATGTAATTATCTATTAAATTGCTTCTTATTCCTTTTGCTTGTAATTTATATTTTATTTCTTTTATTGATAATGTTCTAAGTGCCATAAATTCATATATGGCTCTTCCGAATATATATTTCATCATTAAGATAATTATTTTCTTCAAGGTTCTGTATTATTTCATCTAATAATTCTTCATTAATCTCTCTTTTAAATTTTTGTTTAACCTCATATATTGTTCTTTTTTTATACAAAACATATTTTAATACCTTTGTTTTTTGTTTGTCAAATTCTTCTATAGTATACATTATTACCTCTATATTTTAATTTTTTCGACGTTATTATTTTTCTGCATTTTCTTCACTTGTTTCTTCTCCTAGGCTTTTTTCAAATGCCTGAGAAAAGTTTTCTCTAATTTTGTTTTCTACTTCGGTCATAATTTCAGGATTTTCCATTAAATATTTTTTTACATTTTCTCTACCTTGTCCAATTTTACTACCATTATAACTGAACCATGAACCGCTTTTTTCAATTATGTCTAGGCTTACTGCTAAATCTACTAAATTACCTTCTTTTGATATTCCTTTACCATAAATAATATCAAACTCAGCTTCTCTAAAAGGTGGTGCTACTTTATTTTTTACTATTTTTACTCTTGCTCTATTTCCTATTACTTCACCATCTTGTTTTAGGTTCTCTATTTTTCTAATATCTAACCTTACTGATGAATAGAATTTAAGTGCTCTTCCTCCTGGTGTTGTTTCTGGATTTCCAAACATAACTCCTACCTTTTCTCTTAATTGGTTAATAAATACTATTACGCATTTTGATTTATTTATTGCTCCTGCCAACTTTCTTAATGCTTGTGACATTAATCTTGCTTGAAGACCAATATGAGAATCTCCCATATCTCCATCTATTTCTGCTTTTGGAACTAATGCTGCTACTGAATCAACTACTATAATATCTAAAGCTCCGCTTCTTACTAAGGCTTCTGCTATTTCAAGCGCTTGCTCACCTGTATCTGGTTGTGAAACTATTAAATTATCAATATCTACTCCTAAGTGCTTTGCATAAACAGGGTCTAGAGCATGCTCAGCATCTATAAAAGCTGCCTCTCCTCCCATTTTTTGTGCTTCTGCTATCATATGTAATGTTAGTGTTGTTTTTCCAGAAGATTCTGGACCAAATACTTCTACTATTCTTCCTCTTGGAATTCCTCCTATTCCTAAAGCTACATCTAAACTTAAAGCTCCTGTTGGTATAGCTTCTACATTCATCGTAGTATATTCTCCAAGTTTCATTACTGAACCTTTACCAAATTGCTTTTCTATTTGACCTAAGGCTGCTTCTAATGCTTTTTTTCTTTCTAAATTTTCTGTGCTCATATTAATTCCTCCTATTTAAAACACTTGTTTGTGTTTACATTATATACTATTTATTTTATTTGTCAATACTTAATTTCAATTTTTCTTATTATTAATTATTAGTTAATTTTTTGTATGAAAACATTTTTATTTTGAATATACAAAATAAGTAATAAGTTCAGTTCTTGAGTGTACTCATATAAATAAACATATTTAACAATTTATTTTTGTATATACCACGTCCAAACTCTATTAAATATATTATAATTATTTGGATTTATCTCACCACTGATACTTTTATCTAAAATAACTGTTTCCTTGTTTCTGTATAGTCCAATATATGGACTATCCGATTCTATAATTTCAATTAATTTAGTGTATTTTGTTAAAAGTATGTTAATATCAGTTATTTTCTTTATTTCATCTAGTAGACTAATAACATCATCATTTTCATATTGTGCTAAATTGTCTTGTCCATAAAAATAATCTAAATTAGGACTAAATCCATTATTTATTCCAGTTAGAATTATATCATAATCTTTGTTTTGCAAACATTTAATATAAACACTATCTGCAACCTTTTTTATATTGATTTCAACTCCAAGTTCTTCTAGTTGTTCTTTTATATTTTCTGCAACTTTAATTCTAGCTTCATTGTTTGACTGCACAGTTATATTAAATGACAAAGTAGTTATTTTTCCTTTCTCATTTTTCTTTTGCCATTTATTATTTTGATATATCCAACCTACATCTTTTAAAATCTTTTTTGCTTGTTCAATATTATACTCTTTAGATGGCATATCTTTAGTATACAGATAATTACCATAATCAAGTGGAAATTCGGCAACATAACATTTATTATCAAATATATTAGAAATTATTTTGGTTTTATTAATTGCATAGCTGATTGCCTTTCTTACTTCTTTTTCATTTAATATATTGTTCTTACAGTTTAAACTTATAAAGTCATACTCTCTTCCTTTATATTCTTTCACATTATAGCCTATATTCCCTATATATTCTTGATATGCATTATCACTTGTACTTATAATATCTACATTACCAATTTTAAAGTTACTATATACATCCCCCATATTATTATATAGTGATATTAGAATTGTTTCTATTTTACTATTTTTTTCATTTTTTTCTTTCCATAGTTCATTTTTTTCTAGAACAATAGACTTTGAATCTATTGTTTTTATTTTATACATTCCTGTTCCTAGCGGAATAATGCTGTTTGTTGTAAAATTTTTATTTTCATATATGTGATTTGGCAAAATTGGGAAACTTAGGTAATATTCAAAAAAGTCTATGCCCTTACATAAGTTTAATTTTATTGTAGAGTTATCTATAATTTCAACGTTTTGTATCTCTTGTACTTGACTAGAATAAATAGATTCTATGTTTTTTAATTGTTCTATTGTAAATTTCACATCTTTACTAGAAATTTGTATTCCATCTTGCCACTTTATTTGTTCATCTAACTTTATTAAATAACATGTATCTGATATTTTAGCACATTCTTTAGCTAAACACATTTTTATTTTATAATTTTCATCTATATCTATTAAAGGTTCAAATATAAGTTTACTAATTTTTATAACCTGCTTATTTTTTGTTATTAATGGATTAATTGTATCATAACCTGATATTGCTAAATTTAAATTTGCTATATATTCAGTCGGACTATTAGACACTTCTTCTGATGTATCTATATCTTCTTTCTTGCTATTATTTTTATAAAACAGATATACTGCACATATAACTAATAAAATAGTAATTATGATAAAAAAATACTTTCCAATATTTTGCTTCATTTTCCACCTCTTTTTTCATTTGAAATAGTATATTTAAATTATTTATAATTTTAATACCTACAAAAAAGGCATGGTTATTAACACATGCCCCATATATTTTTTATTTAATTATTTTCTTGCTTCCACAATAAGCATCATACCAGTTCTTTCTTCTCCTTCTACTTGTACTTCTGCAAATGCTGGTATGCATACTAAATCTACACCTGATGGTGCTACAAAGCCTCTAGCTATGGCTACTGCTTTAACAGCTTGATTTAAAGCACCAGCTCCTATTGCTTGCATTCTTGCTTGATTTGATTCCTTTACTAATCCAGCGATTGCTCCTGCTACTGAATTTGGATTTGATTTTGATGAGATTTTTAAAACTTCCATTTTTTGCCTCCTATAATTTTATTTTTATTTTTCTTTTGACAATTATATTTATACTATAATTTTTAATAAATGTCTAGTACTTTTTTGGAAATTTCAGGAAAATCATAACACATTTTTCGCTATTTTTCGCTATTTAGTTTACGTTTATTCTAACTATTTTCTCTGCTTTACAAGTTTCATCATTTATTTCAAAAATGCATCCATTTAACATACATTCTCCCTCTGCTAATTTATATCTTTCAGGTAGGGATGTTACAAATCTCTTTATAGAAGCGTCAACATCCATTCCAATTACAGAAGTTTTTGGTCCAGTCATACCAATGTCTGTAATATATGCTGTTCCTTTATTTAGTATTTTCTCATCTGCTGTTTGTACATGAGTATGTGTTCCATACATAGCTGTTACTTTGCCATCTAAAAAATATCCCATTGCTATTTTTTCTGCTGTTGCCTCTGCATGAAAATCTACTATAATAATATCAACACTTCCTTTTATTTTGTTTATTATGTCGTCTACTACCAAAAATGGATTTTCAGACAATACATTCATATCGGTTCTACCTATTAAATTAATTACAGCAATCTTCTTTCCCTTGCATTCATAAATTCCATATCCTTTTCCAACTACACCCTTAGAATAGTTTGCTGGACGTAAAAGTTTTGGATTATCTATAAATGTAAATATATCTTTTTTCCCCCATGTATGATTTCCCATAGTTATAGCATCTATATTTAAAGAAATCATATCATTAAATATTTTTGTTGTTATTCCCATTCCTCCTGCTGCATTTTCTCCATTTACTATACAGAAATTAATTTTCTCATCTTTCATTATTTTAGGTAGAGTCTCCTTTAATTTCTTTACTCCGTTTTCGCCAACAATATCTCCAATTGCTAATATCTTCAAATTCATCTTTCCTTTCCAAAATATTTTTTCTTATAATACTATATTTTTTTAATAAAATCAATTATTCTTTTATCTTAATTTTTGATTTATATAAGGTATACAAGCTACCAAATAGGCAATTTTTGAATAAAATGAGTATATCTATAATTTTTTAGTAGATACTATACATATATGTATGAAAGGAGCTCTAATTTTCATGAAGTCATTTTGTATAAAAACAAACAATAACAATATCATTGATTATCTTATTTACGAATTTCGGAAAATTTAATTTAGATAATGTATATTATTGCTCTAAAAAATTCAAAAACTATAAAAATGTAATTATTCATTATACAGGCCCTTATACTTCAATTTTCGAACATCGTTTATGTAATATATTGACAAATTGCATTCTTAACTTTTATGAAGAAAAAATAATAGATAGATTAATAAACTATAATTATTTTTATTTTGACTTTCATGAAAAAAACAGAATAAAAGAAGATTGTCTTGTTTTGCTACATGAAGATAATAGTGATGATTTTTATTTTAGAAAAGATACATTATGGCTATGCTTATACAATTATCTACATGAATATAAAACTATGGTCTTACAGGGATTTGTTAATTTTAGAATTTCATCTTATGTTAAATCATTAGATTATGCAATAGATATTAGCGTAAATAAATTTATAATAGAAAGAGAATACAATGAATTTATTCAACTTTTAAAGCTTTATATTAATTCAAAACCAACTTCAGATAAAGTTATTCATCTTATTTATACAAATAAAACTTCTATTTTACTTGATGAAAATAAGAATGTTATTCCTATTTCAGATGAAAGTTTTAATGCAAAATATCTATCTGATATTTCATTTTCTTCTAATGACTGTGCTTTAAATACGTTGCTTAATATTCTCCCTAAAGAAATTTATTTACATTTAATATTTGAAGAGGATGACGAATTTATAAGTACACTAAAATTAATTTTTGAAAATAAATTACACATATGTACGGATTGTAATATTTGTAGGACATATCGTTTAATTCAAAATGAGATAAATACTAAAATTTAATTAATTAAAGATTTAGATGTTTGTTATACTTATTATATAAAATATATATCGATAAAAATAAGTATAATTAGAACTTTATTATTTACTTCCTTTATTTTATATGTTATATTATTAAATAATCGGAGGGATATTATGGAAAACAGAAAAAAATTAGTATCAATATTAGTTCCAGCATATAATGAAGAAGAAACTTTAAATATGCTTTATGAAAGACTAGAAAAACTTATGAATGAAAATTGCAAATATGACTTTGAAATATTACTTGTAAATGATGGTAGTAAAGATAATACATTCTCTATTATGAAAAGTTTAAGAGAAAAAGATAAACGTATCTGCTATTTAAATCTTTCTAGAAATTATGGTAAAGAAACGGCTATGATTGCGGGGCTTGACTATGTTAAAGGCGATTGCGTAATTTTAATTGATGCAGACTTACAAGATCCACCAGAATTAATACCAGAAATGCTTAAATTTTGGGAAGACGGATATGATGACGTTTATGCAAAAAGAAAATCTAGAAAAGGTGAAACATGGCTTAAAAAATTCACATCAAAAATGTATTATAGAACATTACAAAGTGTAACTAAAATAGAAATTCAGAAAGATACTGGAGATTTCCGTTTGCTTGATAGACGTTGTGTTGAAGCTTTAAAATCTTTAAGAGAATCAGAACGTTACACAAAAGGACTATATAGCTGGATTGGTTATAAGAAAAAGGAAATATTATATGATCGTGATCCTCGTATAGCAGGAAAAACGAAGTATAATTATGGAAAATTAATTAACCTTTCTTTAGATGGAATTACCTCTTTTACTACTTCTCCTCTTAGATGGTCAGCTATTATTGGAGTTATTGTTTCTTTAATTGCATTCATCTATATGTTAGTAATTATTTTTAAAACAATAATTTGCGGTGTAGATGTTCCAGGGTATGCATCTACTATGGTTGTTATTCTATTTTTAGGTGGCATTCAATTAATATCTTTGGGTATTATTGGAGAATATTTGGGACGAGCATTTTATGAAAGTAAAGGTAGACCATTATATTTTATTGATTGTTATAATGAGGAAAGAGAAACTAACTTGAAAAAGAAAGATTAATATATTATATTTTTTTACTAAATATAATCATAACCACCCGTAAAACGGGTGGTTTGCTCTTAGCCTAGAAGGCTTTTG
>USCV01000044.1 GCA_900553225.1 uncultured Clostridium sp.
ATTTTCTGAATAATAATACAGTAATAAAGTATTGACCTTTGCAAAAATATATATTAAATTATAATAAATAATAAATTAAGGAGAGATTTTTATGGAAGAATGTAAAATTAGTAATCTTTATAATTTAGATGAAACAATTGCAAAAGATATATTTAATGGATGCGAATATCCTTGGGAAGTATTACCTAAAATTAAAGATTTTATTATAAAATTAGGAGAGAGCCTAGATAAGAATGAGTATGAGAAAATAGGTGAAAATGTATGGATTGCTAAAAGTGCTAAAATTGCACCTACTGCATACATAAATGGACCTGCAATTATTGGAAAAGAAGCTGAAGTTAGACATTGTGCTTTTATTAGAGGAAATGCTATTGTGGGACAAAAAGCTGTAGTAGGTAATTCAACTGAATTAAAAAATGTAATTCTTTTTAATAATGTTCAAGTACCACATTATAATTATGTTGGAGATTCTATATTAGGATATAAATCTCACATGGGAGCAGGTTCTATAACATCAAATGTTAAGTCTGATAAAAAATTAGTTATTGTAAAAAATGGAAACGAAAAAATAGAAACAGGTCTTAAAAAGTTTGGATCTATGGTGGGAGATAATGTTGAGGTTGGATGTGGCTCTATACTTAATCCTGGAAGTGTAATTGGAAGAAACACTAATATTTACCCATTGTCTTCTGTAAGAGGTGTTGTTAAACCAAACAGTATTTATAAAAATCAAAATGAGATAGTAACTAAAGAGTAAAATATTGACAATTTTTAAATAAGTAATTATAATTATAATAATATATGTTATCAAGAGTGGACGAAAGAATCGGCTTTAAGACTCCACAGCAACCTGTTAAAAACAAGGTGCTAATACCGACAAAGTAATATTTAAAGTGCTTTGAATGATGATTTTTTATAAGAGATTATTAAACTTTGTACTTTTAAATAAGTACAAAGTTTTTTTATATAAAAACACATAAATAGTAACATATATTAAAGATAGTAAAGAAAGGGTTGATTTTAAAATGAGAAAATTATTTACATCAGAAAGTGTAACAGAAGGGCATCCAGATAAGCTTTGCGATTATATATCAGATAGCATATTAGATGCATATTTAAGTAAAGATGAACATGCAAGAGTTGCGTGCGAAACAGTAGCGGGAAAAGGAATTATTTTTATTACAGGGGAAATTACTTCAAAAGCAGACGTAAACATAGAAGAAGTTGCAAGAGAAGTAGTTAAAGAAATTGGATATGATGACAGTAATCTAGATATGGATTATAAAACATGTAAAATTATAGTAAATGTTTCAAAACAATCATCAGATATAGCATTAGGAGTAGATAATTCTCTAGAAGATAAAGAAGGAGAAAAAGTGGATTCAGAGGGTGCTGGTGACCAAGGAATTATGTTTGGTTTTGCTTGTGATGAAACAGAAGAATTAATGCCACTTCCAATTCTTCTTGCACATAAACTAGCCAGAAGACTTGCATATGTGAGGAAAAAGAATATTATAAATTATTTAAGACCAGATGGAAAAGTACAAGTTACAATTGAATATGAAGATGAAAAACCAATTAGAGTAGATACAATTGTAATATCGTCTCAGCATAGAGAAAATGTAGACTTAGAAGTTCTAAAAAAAGATATACATGAAAAAGTAATAAAACAGGTTGTACCAGAAAATTTAATAGATCTTAAAACTAAATACTTTATTAATCCAACAGGAAGATTTGTAATAGGAGGACCTTTAGGAGATAGTGGATTAACAGGAAGAAAAATAATAGTAGATACATATGGTGGTATGGCAAGACATGGCGGAGGAGCTTTTTCTGGAAAAGATGCTACTAAAGTTGATAGATCAGCTGCATATATGGCAAGATTTATTGCTAAAAATATAGTGGCAAATAAATTAGCTAAAAAGTGTGAGATTCAATTTTCATATGCAATAGGTGTTGCAAAACCAGTATCTATTTATGTTAATACATTTGGAACTAGCACAATTTCAGAAGAAGAAATAATAAAAAGAATTTATGAGAAATTTGATCTAACACCTAGGGGAATTATTAATTATTTGGATTTACAAAAACCTATATATAGAAAAACTACAAATTATGGCCATTTTGGAAAAGCAGATTTAAGTTGGGAAAAGATAATTAAGCTTTAATAAAAAATGTAAAATTAATTTTGTTGCTAATTTAGTAAAAAAGCTGTATAATAGCTTTTAGTTATATTATTAAAATAGAAAGAGGGAAAATATATGAGCGAAAATAAAATTATACCTATTACTGTTTTAACAGGATACTTAGGAGCAGGAAAAACAACTTTAATAAACCATGTGTTAAATAACCAAGAAGGATATAAAGTTGCTGTAATTGTGAATGATATTGGAGAGATAAATATTGATGCAGATTTAATTGGAAATGGGGGGCTTGTTAAAGAGGAAGATTCAAGTCTTGTTCCTTTACAAAATGGTTGTATTTGTTGCACTCTAAAAGTGGATTTAATGCAACAAATTGTAGATATTGTAAAAACTAAAAAGTTTGATTATATTTTAATAGAAGCAAGTGGTGTATGTGAACCATTACCTATTGCTCAAACCATAACTGTATTATCAGAGCAAACACAATCATATGGATTGCCTAAAATATGTAGATTAGACAATGTAGTAACTGTTGTTGATAGTTTACGATTAAGAGATGAATTTAACTGTGGAGATAGTTTAGTAAAAGAAGAAATTGATGATGAAGACATAGAAAATTTATTAATACAACAAATTGAATTTTGTAATAAAATCGTTTTAAATAAAGTAGATGATATTTCAGAAGATGAATTAAATAAAGTGAAAACTATAATAAGAAGATTACAACCTAAGGCAGAAATAATTGAAACAAATTACGGAAAAGTAGATGTAAGCAAAATTTTAAATACAAATTCATTTAATTTTGAAGAAGCTTCAATGTCTGCTGGTTGGATAGAGGAATTAAATAGAACAGATAATGAAGAAGAGGAAGAAGGAGAAACAGAAGAATACGGAATTGGTACATTTGTATATTATAGAAGAGAACCATTTAGTAGAACAAAATTTGATAACTTTGCAGTCAAATTTCCTGAAAATATTATAAGATGTAAAGGTGTTTTATGGTTTTCAGATGAATCAGAATCTTCTTATGTTTTTGAACAGTCTGGCAAACAAGTACAAGCATATTGTGCTGGGGAATGGGTTGCATCTTTTTCAAAAGAAGAACAAGAAGAAATTATTGCACAGAATCCAGATGTTTTAAGTAGTTGGGATCCTAAATATGGAGATAGAGTTATTAAACTTGTATTTATTGGTCAAAAAATGGATAAAGAAGGGATTATTGCTAAGTTGGATGAATGTTTAGCAGAATAAGAATTTAAGATAATTTTATAAATCTAAATAAAAAAGTAATAAACAAATAATCAAAAAATAGATAACATATGTATTAGTAGAAAAGTAGAATATACATATGTTATCTTTTTTTATAATTTTTTTGAGTTTATTAATAAATATTCCTAAAGTTTATTTATTCTTAAAAAAAGTATAATTTAAAGATTGGAGTAAATAAGAAAATAAAAAACTGTAGAAAAAGTATTGACAGTTGAGCAAACATTCAACTATAATACAAGTAAAGTTGAATAAATACTCAATTAATAACAAAAAAGTGGAAAGGAGAAGGCTATGTCAAAAAACGAATTTATATGTGATTGCAATATAATACACCAAGATATAGTAAATGACACTTTAAATAAAATGGGTGATGAAGATTTATTAAATAAATTAGCTGAATTTTTTAAAATTTTAGGAGATACAACAAGAACTAAGATATTATATGCATTAGATAAAAACCAAATGTGTGTATGCGATATTGCAAATGTTTTAAATATGAGTAAATCATCTATTTCACATCAACTAGGAACACTAAGAAGAAGTGGAATAGTAAAGTGCAAAAAAATAGGCAAAGAAGTTTTTTATATGTTGGATGATGATCATGTAAAAGAGGTCTTTGAAGTAGGAATTGAACATATTGAACATAAAAGATAAATTAGGAGGTAAAATAATATGAAAAGTGTATTTAAAATTAAAGGGTTAGACTGTGCAAATTGTGCACAAGAATTAGAAAGATGTATAAAAAAAATAGAAGGAGTGCAAGAAGCATCTATAAGTTTTATGGCTGAAAAAATGATTATAGAATATGACGAAACAAATAAAGAAGAAATTATGAAAAAAATACAAAAAGTTATAAAAAAAGAAGAACCTGATGTTACTATAAAAGAGATTTAAGGAGGAAACAAATGAAAAAAAGAGGAATTAAAATATTAATATCTTTTATACTATTTTTAATTGCTATAATAATTCCTTTTAGCAATACATGGGTTAATAATACAATATATATTGCTAGTTATATAATTGTAGGGTTAGATATTGTAAAAAAAGCTATAAGAAATATTTTTAGAGGTAAAGTTTTTGATGAAAATTTTCTTATGACTGTAGCAACCATTGGCGCATTTGGAATTGGACAATTTCCAGAAGCTGTTGAAGTAATACTATTTTATCAGGTAGGAGAGCTTTTCCAAAGTTATGCAGTAGATAAATCTAGAAGGTCTATATCAAGCTTAATGGACATTAGACCTGATATAGCAAATGTTTTAAGAAATGATGAAATAATTAAATTAGATCCAGATGAAGTAAAAATTGGAGAAATCGTTATAGTGAAACCTGGAGAGAAAGTTCCGCTAGACGGAATTGTAATAGAAGGAAATTCAATGCTTGATACAATGGCTTTAACTGGAGAATCTGTGCCAAGAAAAGTAGAATTAAATGATAATATATTAAGTGGTTGTATTAATAAAGATGGATTATTAAAAATAAAAGTAACAAAAGAATATGGTGAATCAACAGCTTGTAAAATTTTAGATCTAGTTGAGAATGCAAGTATAAAAAAATCAAAATCCGAAAACTTTATTACAAAATTTGCAAAATACTATACACCAATAGTTGTTGTTATTGCTGTAATACTTGCTATTATCCCACCAATTTTAACAGGTTGCAATAATTTTCAAGATTGGATATATAGAGCTTTATCGTTTTTAGTTGTATCATGTCCTTGTGCACTTGTTATATCAATTCCTTTAAGCTTTTTTGGAGGAATTGGTGGTGCTTCTAAAATGGGAGTGTTAATTAAGGGAAGTAATTATTTAGAAGCTTTGTCGAATACTGAAATTGTGGTTTTTGATAAAACAGGAACATTAACAGAAGGTGTTTTTGAAGTTCAAAAAGTTGAAACAACAGGAATCTTCTCTGAAGAAGAATTAATAAAGTATGCAGCATATGCGGAAAATTATTCAAACCATCCAATTTCACAATCAATAAAAAAATATTACAATAAGGAAATTGATAGTAAACAGATTTCAAAAACTAAGGAGCTAGCTGGACTTGGAATAACTGCTATAATTGAAGATAAAGAAGTTTTAATTGGCAATGAAAAGCTAATGAAGGAAAATAAGATAGATTATAAAATAAGTAATGATATTGGAACAGTTTTATATGTTGCAATAGAAAATAAATATGCAGGATTTATAGTTATATCTGACAAAATAAAAGAAGATTCAAAAAAAGCAATAGATAAATTAAAATCTATTAATATCAAGCAAACGGTTATGCTTACAGGAGATAGAAAAAATATTGGAGAATATGTTGCAAAGGAATTAGATATAGATAAAGTTTATACAGAGTTACTACCAGATGGAAAAGTAGAAGAAGTAAAAAAATTATTAAAAGAAAAAAGTCCAAAAGGCAAGTTAGTTTTTGTTGGAGATGGAATAAATGATGCACCAGTACTTGTACTTGCAGATATTGGAATTGCTATGGGCAGTCTAGGTTCTGATGCAGCAATAGAAGCTGCTGATGTTGTAATTATGACAGATGAACCACTAAAAATAGTAAATGCAATTAATTTATCTAAAAAAACGATGAAAATAGTAAGAGAAAATATTATATTTGCTATATTTATAAAAATTACAGTATTAATTTTAAGTGCTATTGGAATAGCAACAATGAGGGAAGCAGTTTTGGCAGATGTAGGTGTTTCAATAATTGCAATAATTAACGCACTGCGAGTGTTAAAAATAAATAATAAATAATAAAAAATAAAAATTTGAACTTTCGGGGTTATTCCTGAAAGTTCAAATTTTATATTATTATAACTTGTAAGTTCTATTGTATTATGTTATTATTTAAAGGTAATCAATTTTAAATAAATATAGAAAGTCTATTAAAGAAAAGTTAAATAGAAACAATGAAGGAGAATATCAAATATGAAAAAAGATATAATTTTCGAAGCTAAAGAGTTTAATAATATAAAGGAGATAATTTATAACGTTGCCGAAGTTTATGGCGAAAAGACAGCATTTTTAATTAAACATAAAGAAAACGAACAAACAAGATATGAAGAAATATCATATAAAAAATTGCTTGAAGATATTAATAAATTAGGAACAAGCATATACAACATGGGATTTAAAGGTAAAAGAATAGCTATAATTGGAAAAAATAGATATGAATGGGTAATTGCACATTTAGCCAATTTACTTGGAGGAATAGTATCTATTCCTCTAGACAAAGATTTACAATATGATGAACTTGAAAGTTCATTAATTAGAAGTAAAGCAGACTGCATTTTCTTTGATGAAAAATTAACGCAAAATATAGAAGAAATAAAGAAAAATAATAAAACAAACTTAAAAGAATTTATTTGTATGGGTCAAATAGAGGGCTATAGGTCTATAAAAGAACTTTTAAATGAAGGAGAAGAACTATTAAAGCAAGGAAATGAAGAATATATAAATGTAAAGATTGATGAAAATGTAATGAATATATTATTATTTACATCAGGAACAACAGACAAATCAAAAGCAGTAATGTTATCACAAAAAAATATTGCATCAAACATTTATGCAATGCAATGTGTTGAAGATATAAGACCAACTGATACAAATATTGCATTTTTACCATTTCATCATATTTTTGGTTCAACCTGTATAATAATGATGCTTGCATGTGGAGTAAAAACTGTATTTCCAGATGGATTAAGATATATTAAACAAAATCTTAATGAATATAAAGTAACTATTTTTGTTGGAGTCCCTGTTCTTATTGAAGCAATTTATAAAACAATAATGAAAGAAATTGAAAAACAAGGTAAGACAAAATTAATAAAATTTGCAACTGTAATTAGTAATATTTTATTAAAAGTCCATATTGATATAAGAAGGAAGATATTCAAACAGGTAATTGGCGCTTTAGGTGGAGGGCTTAGATTCATTATATCTGGTGGAGCTGCTGCTGATCCAGTAATTCTAAAAGGATTTAATGACTTTGGAATAAAAACCGTACAAGGATATGGACTAAGTGAAACATCACCTGTAATTGCTGCAGAAAATGCCAAAGTAACAAAGAAGCGGTTCTGTTGGAGTTCCAATGATTAATGACAAAATAGAAATTGCAAATAAAGATGAAAATGGAATTGGAGAAATTAGAGTAAAAGGTCCAAATGTAATGCTTGGATATTATGAAATGCCGGAATTAACAAATGAAGTATTAAAAGATGGATGGTTTTATACAGGTGATTTAGGTTATATAGATAAAGATGGACACATATTTATAACAGGAAGAAATAAAAACTTAATTGTTTTAAGAAATGGTAAAAAGGTATTTCCAGAAGAATTAGAAACATTAATAGATAGAATGGAAATAGTTCAGGAATCAATGGTGTTTGGGATGCCAGAGGAAAATAAAAAAGATGATGTGAAACTATCAGTTAAGATTGTATATAATAAAACAGTAGCAAATGAAAAGTACCCAGGCAAAAACAAAGAAGAATTATATGAAATTATATGGAATCAAATTAAAGAGTTAAATAAGACATTTCCAAGATATAAACATATACAAAATATGATTTTAACAGACGAAGAACTTATAAAAACAACAACTAAAAAAGTTAAAAGACAAGAAGAAATGAAAAAAATATTAAAATAATATTTTTTGTGTATTGACAACACCAATATAAATGTGTTAATATAATGGTGTTGTTCAACCAATGCGGATGTGGCGGAATTGGTAGACGCGCTGGTCTTAGGAACCAGTGCCAACGGCGTGGGGGTTCGAGTCCCTTCATCCGCACCAATGACGTATCTGTTCGAACTAATAGAACAGATAGATACAAAAATCAATCAGAAAATAAATCTGGTTGATTTTTTTGTTGTCTAAAAACAATATTAAAATCATCCAAATGAAAGGATGGTGTGAAAAAAGAAAATAATTAAGCAAGAACTAGAATTTGAGGAATGTCTAAAATAGCGACTTGAATTTATATGTGAGTTTTCTAAAGCTACTCCTACCTTTATCAATGGTAGTATTAGAAAATTAGAGAGAACTAATCTTACATATATTGAGCCACATAGAGTGATTATTAAAAACATTATCTTTTTAGTGTTTAATTACTCTAATGATGTGTATATTTCAAATCTAACTAAAAAGATTAAATTATAAGAGTTAGAAGAGTATTTGAAAAACATATAATTGTATGAAAGTTCATTAAAGCCAAAGCAAACTTGCTATTTTATGTAAAATATAGTATAATGAATATAACTTAATATTCGTGGGTACAGCGAAATATAACAAATGTACTTTTTTAGTATATATCACAGATACTTTTGTGATATTACAAAAAGAAAAGGAGACTACTATGAAACGGTTTGCATTAATTATGGCGACTCTAATTTCTACTGTGCTTTTGGCTGGATGCAGTAATTTGGATTTGGAATTAGAAAGAAACCAGTTACAATCAGAGGTTGAAACATTACGAGCAGAAGTAAATGATCTGCAAAAAAAACGGGATGAATTAATTCAAAAAGATGATATTGTCTACGTTATTGAATTGGAAATATCTCAATCACATTTTACTCTTGACCTCGAAGATCATTTGAAAGACTCTATGAATAAAATTACTATTCCCATTCAGGTTTCAGAGGAATATTATTATTCTATCGAAGTGGGAGATACTTTAAGTAATGAGTTTAGAGTTGGCTCGTTTATATTTACAGGAGATATTGGTAGCTGGAATATAGAGGTTATCGATAAACAAACCGCTAGTAAATCTGAGTAAAAATTTTCGAAAGGCACTTCTAATATGGAGGTGCTTTTTTATGAAAAATATGTGGATTTTCAAATTTGGAGTATACATTTTATAAAATATATGCTAAAAAAAATATATATTTGATGAATGGAAATTTAAATAGAAAGATGTCAAGGAGGAAAAAATGAGAGATATACTAAAAGAATATTCAGTAAATAAAAAAAATAAAAACTGGAAAGACTTTATAAAAAGAGAAAAAGAACTTTATGCTAGAAATAATGATATTCGTTCAGAATTTGAAAGAGATTATACAAGAATAATACATTGTAATGCATATAGAAGGTTAAAACATAAAACACAAGTATTTTTTTCACCAGAAAATGATCATATTTGTACAAGAGTAGAGCATGTTACACATGTTGACTCTATAAGTTATACAATAGCGAAATATTTAGGACTAAATGTAGAATTAACAAAAGCAATAGCTACAGCTCATGACATTGGTCATAGTCCATTTGGTCATCAAGGAGAACGAATATTATCAGAAATTACAAAAAGAGATCTAAATGAACTTTTTTGGCATGAAAAAAATGGACTTGATTTTGTAGATAAAATAGAGTTGTTAGAAGATAATTTGAAGAATCAACAAAATCTAAATTTAACCTATGCAGTAAGAGATGGAATAATATCACACTGTGGAGAAATTGACGAAAACCAATTAAAACCAAGGAAAGAATTTATAAATTTGCAAAACTATAATAAACCAAATGAATATGCACCATGTTCATGGGAGGGTTGTGTGGTAAAAATATCAGATAAAATATCATACCTTGGAAGAGATATAGAAGATGCTATAACACTTGGAATACTTGATGAACAATTAAAAGATTTATATAAATTATTAAAATTTAATTCAAATGAAGTAATAAATAATACAGTAATTATAAATAATTTAATATATGATTTATGTAATAACTCATCACCTGAGAAAGGATTATGCTTTTCAGATGCAACGTTTGAATTAATTAAAGAAATTAAATCATTTAATTATACAAACATTTATCTAAGTGATAGATTAAAACCATCTAATCGATATTTTAATGTAGTGTTAAATGAAATTTATAATACATTAAAGAAAAGTTATAATGGAAATAAAACAATTGAAAATATAAATAAAATGAAAAAAATATATCCAGAACTATTTTATAGCTTTGAAGAATGGCTTTCAAGATATTGGAATATAGAAAGAAGTAAAATTTTTAAAAATGATGTTTTATTTAATATTGA
>USCV01000045.1 GCA_900553225.1 uncultured Clostridium sp.
TAATTTCTTTTTCTCTTTATATATTAATTATATTTTTAATATCAATAACACCTAATAACAGTAGTACTACAATTACTATTATAGCTGGAATTATTAGCATAAATAATATATATGGAGAACCTAATTTTTCTGTACTATCGCTTATCGCTTTTTATTTTTCCAAATCTTTTAGCCATAACAACTATACCATCCTCAACTGCTTTTTCTATAATCTTTTCATCTTTTGTCTTACAAAGATTTGATTTTTTTATCATGTCACTTTCTAAACCAATTATAAACATTTGCAATAAAAGAAAAAAAAACAACCTTTTACAGTTGATTTCTTCAGTTTTTCGTCTGGTGCAACGATTTAATTCTTTTGGTGCCGGTAGTGGGACTCGAACCCACACGCCATTGCTGACAACAGATTTTGAGTCTGCCCCGTCTACCAATTCCAGCACACCGGCATTATAAATTAAAATTTAATTTTAATTATTACCTTTTTATAATAACAAATTTTGATACGTTTAGCAAGTAGTTTTTTTAATGTTTTAAATATTTTTTAGTAAAAAAATATAGACAATATAATTAAAACTATATAATTCAAATCACATGCCTATATTTACTATCTTTTTTAATTAATCATACCATTCTAGTTCCCAATCAACTACTTTTACAGTATCTCCTTCTTGTACTCCAGCCTCTTTTAGTTTTTTGTTTACTCCCAATTGTTCTAGACATTTTTGGAAATAATACATAGATTCATTATCTTCTAAGTTTACTCTTCTCATTACTTTTTGTACAGCTGGTCCATCAACAACAAACATTCCATCTTCACGAAATATTGTAAATCCATCATCTTTTTCTTCCAATGTATATACTTTTCTATCTTCTATTTCATAAAGTTCCTCTTTTGGCAATGTTTTTAATATTTCAGAAACTCTTGCTAATAGTTCCTTTATTCCTTCGCCTGTTGCAGATGATATTTTGAATATTTCCATATTCTTTTTATTGGCTAATTCTTTTAATTCCTTATATAAAGTTTCATCTTGCATACTATCAATTTTGCTTGCAACTATTATTTGCTTTCTTGTACTTAGTTTTTCACTGTATTTTTTTAACTCTTCATTTATTATTTCAAAGTCTTTTACAGGATTTCTTCCTTCTGCTCCAGATACATCAATTACATGTAGTAACAATCTCGTCCTTTCTATATGTCTTAAAAATTGAAGTCCTAGTCCTGTGCCTTGGCTTGCTCCTTCTATAATCCCTGGTATATCTGCAATTACAAAGCTATCTCCATATTCTGCTTTTACAACTCCTAAATTCGGTTCTAATGTTGTAAAGTGATAATCCGCGATTTTAGGTGATGCTGATGTTACAACAGATAAAAATGTTGATTTTCCCACATTTGGGAATCCTATTAATCCTACATCAGCAAGTAACTTTAATTCTAATATTATTTCCTTCTCTATTCCTTTTTCTCCGTCCTTGTGAAAATCTTGGAGCTTGTCTTGTTGATGTTGCAAAATGTGAATTACCTTTTCCACCTCTTCCGCCAGGAAATATTTTTTCTACCTGACCTTTTTTAGATAAATCTGCTAAAACTTTTCCTGTTTCTGCATCTCTTATAATAGTTCCTATTGGAACTTGTATATATAAATCTTCTCCACTTTTTCCATATCTACGGTTTGCCTCACCATTTTTTCCGTTTTCTGCTTTAAATTTCTTTTTATATCTAAAATCAATTAAAGTATTTGCATCTGGATCTACTGCGAAATAAACATCTCCGCCTTTTCCACCATCACCACCATCTGGTCCGCCTGCTGCTACATATTTTTCTCTTCTGAATGAAACGGCTCCGTTTCCACCATCTCCTGATTTTACTAAAATTTTTACATAATCGGTAAACATACCTTCCTCCTCTTATACACTACATAATTAGTATTATTATACTTTATTTTTGTTTTTTTTTCAAGGTTAATCTAATCTTAACATTTATATTATTGTAGGTTACAAATTAAATTTATTTTTAGTCTACTATAATTACATTTTTTTTTCTTGCATATGGTATACAAATTTTGTAATAATATTGTTTGGCGTAATTTTGGCTATAAATCTTAATAGCCTTATTTGTATTCCAGGAACTATTGCAAATTTACCTTTTAGTAGTTTCTCTACAGTATATTTTGCTACATATTGGCTGGTTAAAGCATTTAAGTTGAATTTTACTCCTGCAACATTATTGAAATTTGTATTTACAGGTCCAGGTTGTAATACACTTATTTGTACATTTGATTTTTTCTTTTTTAATTCTTCTCTTATTCCTTCAGATAACCTTAAAACATACGCTTTTGAAGAATAATATGCACACATTAATGGACCTGGCATACTTCCTGCAATTGAAGAAACATTTAAAATAATTCCAGCATCTTTTTCTATCATATCTTTCAAATATAATTTTGTTAAAATATGAACTGCTGTAATATTTGTATTTATTAGATTTATCTCTTTTTCTAAATCGGTCTTAGCAAATTCGCCAAACACTCCAAATCCAGCATTGTTTATTAATATATCTACATTTTTCTGTTCTTTATATAGTTTTTTGCAGTTTTCCGGATTTGATAAATCAAGCGAAACTATTGAAACTTTAGTATATTTTTCAAATTCTTCTTGTAACTCTTTTAGTTTTGCTTCATTTCTTGCAACTAAAATTAACTCATATTTTCTTTTGCAAAACTCTCTTGCTAAATCTCTTCCTATTCCTGATGAAGCTCCTGTTATTAATACTCTCATCTTTCCTCCTACTAATTAAAAAACACCACAAAATTAAACCTTTTGTCTAATATTGTGGTATTTTAAAAATATGTTCTCTTACTATATTTTAATTATTAGTTTCCTCTACTGGGTAAACACTAACTTTTTTCTTGTCTTTTCCTAATCTTTCAAATTTAACTCTTCCAGTTACTTTTGCATATAATGTATCGTCGCTTCCAATACCTACGTTTGTTCCTGGATGAATTTTTGTTCCTCTTTGTCTTACTAAAATATTTCCTGCTGGAACAATTTGTCCATCAGCTCTTTTTAATCCAAGGCGCTTTGATTCACTGTCTCTTCCGTTCTTAACACTACCTTGCCCTTTCTTATGAGCCATGATTTCTCACTCCTTCCATTTTGTAGATTCTTAATCACTTTATATTATGCTTCTACTGTTGCTTTTGCTTTTTTTGTAGAAGCTGTTTTTATTGTTGTTATTTCAACCTTTGTATATGGTTGTCTATGTCCTTGTGTTCTTCTGTAGTTTTTCTTTGCTTTGTATTTGTAAACGATAATTTTTTTACCTTTACCATGTGCAACTACTTTTCCTTCTACTTTAACACCTTTTACATATGGAGTTCCAACTTCAACTTTTCCTTCATTAGATACTAAAATTACTTTATCAAATGTAACTTTTTTTCCTTCTTCAGCATCTAATTTTTCAAAGAAAACAACATCTCCTTCTGTAACTTTGTATTGTTTTCCACAACTTTCAATTATTGCGTACATCTTACAGTACACCTCCCTTTATACGTATACTCGCTAAGCATAAAATACTAGGTAGCTAATGAAATATTAGCATTTAGGTACCCGACCTAGGCGGCTTACAAGTTCATATTTTACCATAATAGTTAATCTTTGTCAATTAGTATTTTATCAATTTTACTTAATTTTCTCTTATTTAGTTTGCCTTTTTTATTTCTTCATCTTCTACATCAGCCCAAACAATTTTGTTAGCTTTTATACTTTTTTGAACATCTATTAATCTTTGGTTTTCTGAACCTCTAAATTTTAATGATGGATTTTTTTTCTCTAATTCAAATTTTCCATCTACAATTACATCTATATCATTTATAATTTCACGTGTTTCTTTCCAATTTGGATACATTTTACCCATAACATCCTTTTCAAAATCGAACCCTGTATAGCACCAAATTGTTTTATTTGGAAATTTTTCTTTTACTTGCTTAACAAGCGAAACTAAACCTTTTTGATTTGCATATTCTAATGGCTCTCCTCCAAGTAGTGATAGCCCCTCTATGTAATCTTTGTCTAGGTCTTTTAAAATTTTATTAATTGTTTCTTGTGTAAATTCATTGCCATAATTAAAGTTCCACGCAATTTCATTAAAGCAACCTTTACAATGATGATTACATCCACTAACAAATACGGAAACTCTAACTCCTGGTCCATTTGCTACATCGCATTCTTTTATAGTCGCATAGTTCATTTTCTTTCCTTCTTTCTTACGTAAATTATTACTCAATAGCAGTTTACCGTTTATATTGTAAAATAGTAAACTGCTATATATTTTTACAAGTGTAATACTCTAGCTTTTATTTCTTTTGTTTTACCTTCATTCCAAAAGTTCTCACCAAGGTAACCACATGTTCTTCTAGTTACATTCATTTTGTTATGATCTTTATTTCCACATTGTGGACATTCCCATTCATTTTTATCGTTAATAATAATTTCTCCATCAAATCCGCAAACATGACAATAATCTGATTTTGTATTGAATTCTGCATATTGAATATTTTCATAAATAAATTTTACAATTTCCTCTAATGCTTTTAGATTGTTTTTCATGTTTGGTATTTCAATATAAGAAATTGCTCCACCTGAAGAAATTTGTTGAAATTCACTTTCAAACTTTAATTTTGAAAATGCATCTATCTTTTCTCTAACATCAACATGATAAGAATTTGTATAGTAACCTTTATCTGTAATATCTTTTATTTCTCCAAATTTTTCTTTATCAATTTTTGCAAATCTATAGCATAAGCTTTCTGCTGGTGTTCCATACAATCCAAATCCAATTCCAGTTTCTTCTTTCCATTTGTCTGTTTTTTCTCTTAAATGTTTCATAACACGAACAGCAAATTCATGTCCTTCTTCTGTTGTATGTGATACACCTTTCATTAGTTTAGTTACTTCATAAATTCCAATATATCCTAGTGAAATTGTTGAATATCCGTTCTTTAATAATTTGTCGATTTTCTCTCCTGCTTTTAAACGTGCAATTGCTCCATATTTCCAATGAATTGGACTTGTATCAGAATTAGTTCCAAGTAATGCATAATGTCTACACATTAATGCTTCAAAGCATAGCTCTAATCTTTCATCTAAAAGTTTCCAGAATTTTTCTTCATCTCCATCTGCAATAATTCCAATTTGTGGTAAATTGATACTAACAACACCTTGATTAAATCTACCCTCAAATTTATATTTGCCATTTTCATCTTTCCATGGAGATAAAAAGCTTCTACATCCCATTGGGCTAAATACATTTCCTTCATAGTTTTCACGCATTTTTTTTGCTGAAATGTAATCTGGATATAGTCTTTTTGAAGAACATTTTACAGCAAGTTTTGTTAAGTAATCATATTTTCCACCTTTTAAACAATTATGCTCATATAATACATAAATTAACTTTGGAAATGCTGGTGTTATGTATACACCTTTCTCATTTTTTATTCCTTCATATCTTTGTTTTAAAATTTCTTCAATAATCATTGCATTTTCTTCAATGTATTCATTTTCTTCATCTAAATTTAAAAATAGCGTTACAAAAGGAGATTGTCCATTTGTTGTCATTAATGTATTAATTTGATATTGTATTGTTTGAACACCTGCTGAAAGTTCAGTTTTTAGTCTTTTCTCTACAATGCTATCAATAATTTCTTGTGGTAACTTTCCTGCATAATTTGACTCCAATTCTTTTTTGAATTTTTCTTTGCTTTTTCTTAAATATTTTCCTAAATGTTTAAGGTCAACAGATTGTCCACCATATTGGTTACTTGCTACTGCTGCTATAATTTGTGTTGTAACAGTGCATGCTACTTGAAAGCTTTTTGGACTTTCAATTAATTTTCCGTTCATTACTGTTCCATTATCTAACATATCGCCTATATTAATTAAACAGCAATTAAAAATTGGTTGAAGGAAATAGTCGGCATCATGAAAGTGTAAGATTCCATCTTCATGTGCTTTTGTTATTTTCTCTGGAAGTAACATTCTTTTTGTTAAATCTCTTGATACTTCACCTGCTATATAATCTCTTTGTGTTGATGCAAGTACTGTATTTTTATTTGAATTTTCTTCTGCAAGTTCTTTATTTTGATTTTTTATTAGTCCTAAAATAGATTCATCTGTTGTATTTTGTTTTCTAACTAGTGCTCTTGTATAACGGTATACAATATATCTTTTTGCAAGTTCAAACTTTTTATAGTCCATTAATTTTTGTTCAATAATATCTTGAATATCTTCTACTAAAATTCTTTTTTTATCTAATTCTTCAATATAATTTATAATTTCTTTTATTTCTTCCTTAGAAGCTCTTTGTTTTGTTCTTACTTCCTTATTTGCTTTTTCAATTGCAGTTACAATCTTTTCTTTATTATAATCTACTGCTCGTCCATCTCTTTTTATAACTTTCATTTCTTTTTCCTCCCCCGTTTTGTTATGTATTTTTTATATCTCAATCTTTTTCTTTTTTCTGTTGCTTTTGCAACAGATTATGATTTTAAAAATTTTTCCAATTCTTTCTTGGCTCCACTCTAAGGATTTTAAAAAAAATTTTTTATATTACATTTTTGTTACATAGTTATTACGTTGATTTCTAAAATAGTTGCATTTGCAACTATTTTAGTGTATAATGCTAGTAATTTAAAAATTTAAAGGAGCATTTCGTATGAACGATTATATTATTAATGTATCTGATTTTTTTAAAGACTTTTTGGATAATTGTTCCAAAGTGCAAAAAAAGACTTTTTTAAAAGGAGAAATTATTACATCTTATATAGCTAAAAGAAATCAACTTTGTACACTTATATCTGGAGAAGCAGACTTAATTAGATATGATTTAAACGGAAACAGGACTATTGTTGAACATTTTTTTACTGACAATATTTTCGGTGAAATTTTTTATAATGTTTCAACAAATAATGAGCTATTTGTTGAAGCACAAAAAAAAAGCACTGTATTGTTTTTTAGCTATGATAATGTGCAAAATAAATGCACTGAAACATGTAAATTTCATGATACATTGTTACAAATATTGCCTAATTTATTTTTAAAGAAAATAATTGATTTAAATACAAGAATAGAATTATTGAGTAAGCGTACTATTCGTGAAAAATTGCTTTCATATTTTACAATAATTTCTACAAGAAATATGACAAAGTCATTTGCCATTCCATTTTCTCTAACAGATTTAGCTGACTACTTAAGTATAGATCGTAGTGCAATGATGAGAGAACTTGCTAATTTAAAAAGCGATGGAATTATTCAAAAAAGTGGAAATCGTATTACATTACTTTATTAAAATTTATATTTGCAATTTTATGTAAAATATGCTATAATTTAAAAACTTTTATTATAAATCCACTTGATTTTATTATTGAAACAAAAAAGTTATAAATTAATAACTTAAAATTCAAAAGAGGTTTTAACCTAAAAAAGAGGTGTTTTACTTTGAAAAAAGTTATTTTAATTGCAGAAGATTTACCAGATTCAGATGAAAATACGGGAATTATTAATCAAGCAAAACAATTTTGCACATATATTGGTCATTATCCTAGTAATGATTATATTTTTTCCCAATTAGGAGATTATAAATTTGAAAACCGGATTAAACCATCAGCTTACAATGCATTACTTAGAAAATTGTCCGCGAAATTTTGATATTGTATTTGATGAACCTTTATGTTTTTCTAATTTTAATGAATTTATTCCCAAAACGACATGCTATAAGAGAGAAATAGTTGCTCAAAATGTTGATAAGAAAATAATACGTCTTAGAGAACAGGAAATTAAAGAAACTACTGGCTACCATGATAAAATAAACCAGGTCTTTTGTATGGATAATGCTATCCCTAAATTAGCTAAATCTTATCATTATGTAATATTGTATCATGGAGGAAATAAATTAATAAATTATCTTACTTCTTTAGACAGCTATTCAAATGGCTATATGGCTGATCTTAATAAATTAAGAAAAATTATATTGATTAATAATAATCACATTTTTGATTCATTGCTTGAACAATATGAAATATTAGAAAAGTGTGGTTTAGGAGGACTATCTTCAATGGTTCAAGTTGTTGATTCACTAGATAAATGCTTACCTATTTTGGAAGAAGTACATATACGATAATTAAAAAGCACTAAATTAATAAATCAAATTCAATTAACTTACAACTTAAAGTTCATACTTTTAGTATCTAACTGTAATTATAAAAACTATTACAATTGTCGTTTTTACGTAATTGTAATAGTTTTATGTTTTTATTTTATATTATCCGAATTTCCTACTCTTTTTTATCTTTTTTTACAATTTTTAATCTTGCAAACTCTTCCATTTCTGTTTCATCTAGTATATCACTTATTTTTTTGGCTATTTTTTCGTCTCTAGGAATAATCACTTGTTCTAATGCATTTATTCTTCTTTCAACCTTTTCGATACTCGCCTTCAAACGCGTAATAGTGGTTTCAATTTGTGCAAAATTAACAAGATATTCTTTTACTTCTTGAAATTTCACTATTGCTTCATCCATTGCTACTGTTGTTTCATATAAACCAAAATTTATTTTCTGCTCTTTTTCTCCTATAACAACAGAAGGAATTTCAACACCCATAACACTTATATATTTAATATCAAGTGAGTCGTCTTTTTCTATTCCATTTGCAATATCTGCAACTCTTTCAATTCCAATATCAACATTAGCATTTTTTAATGATTCAAATGCTTCCTTTAATAAATTTTCTCCACGTTTTTTTAGTTCTTTTCTTTCTTTTATATATTTATCCATTTCTCTTTGCAGAATCAACTTTTTCTGTTCTAGTAATTTTTTTCCTTCTTTTGACTGATTTATAAATGATTTTAATTTTATTAAATTATTTTTTGTAGGCAAGTTACGCATTCCCATATAGATTATCACCCTTACATTTTTTTATTCTTCTGGTAAAATTTTTAGTAATTCTGAAGCAAGTTCTATAGTTTGAAAAATTGTTCTTGATTCATCTGGACCTTGATTTATGAATTGTTTTTCAAAAGCATTTCCAAATTCTAAAAATTTTATATCATTTGCACTTAGGTCTGCTTCCCCTAAAACTTTAGCTAAAGATCTTATTTCACCAACTTTCGAATATGCTGCAAATATTTTATCTGCAATTTTAGCATGATTTTCAGTTGTATATCCGAGCACCTATTCCGTCTTTCATAAGTCTTGACAAAGAATCCAAAATATTAATTGGAGGATTTATACCTTTTTGATATAATTCTCTACTTAAAACAATTTGTCCTTCTGTAATATATCCTGTTGTATCTGGTATTGGGTGTGAAATATCATCATTTGGCATAGTTAAAATTGGAAGTTGTGTAATTGAACCTTTTTTGCCTTTTATCTTTCCTGCTCTTTCATAAATAGATGCCAAGTCACTATATAAGTATCCTGGATAGCCTTTTCTACTAGGAATCTCTCCTTTTAATGTTGCAATTTCTCTTAAAGATTCAGCATATGCAGTCATGTCTGTTAAGATTACTAAAACTTGCATTCCTAAGTCAAAGGCTAAGTATTCAGCACAAGTTAGTGCAATTTTTGGAGTTAATATTCTTTCTATAGACGAATCATTAGATAAATTTTCAAACATTACAACTTTAGATAATACTCCATTATCTTCAAAGCTTTTTTTATAAAACTGAGCAGTTTCATATTCGGCACCCATAAGTCCAAATACAATAGCAAATTCGCCATTATCATTAATATTTGATTGTTTAATAATTCGAGCTGTTAATTCATTGTGATTAATACCACTTCCAGAAAAAATAGGCAATTTTTGTCCTCTAATTAATGTCATTAATCCGTCAATTGCAGATATACCTGTTTGAATATAATCTCTTGGATATTCCCTAGATACAGGATTAATTGGCTTAGAGTTAATATCTCTAATTACTTCTGGTTGAATTTTTCCGAAGTCCATCAATCGGCTCCCCTATTCCATTAAACACTCTTCCGAAGCATATATCTAGATAAATTCACCTTTAGAGGTTCTCCCATAAATTCAGTCTTAGTAGATTTTGAATTTATTCCATTTGTTCCTTCATATACTTGAATAGTTGTAATATCATTGTCAAGTTTTATAATGTTTCCTATTCTCTTTTCTCCATTTTTCAATTCAATATTAACTTTTTCTTCAAAAGATACATTCTTTGGAGTTTTGATAAAAGCTAATGGTCCATTTATTTCCTCTAGCCCTATATATTGTATTTTCATCTTTTAGTCACCTCTTAATTTATTCTGATGTATAATTTAAATATGTTCCTTATATTCTTCCTCTAATTTTTTAAAACTGCTTTTTATTTTTGTATTTATATAATCAAATTTTTCTAATTCGTCGTTTTTTATTTCAAATT
>USCV01000046.1 GCA_900553225.1 uncultured Clostridium sp.
TAGCAAAAAATTCATTCTTTATACATACTTTCTTCATAATAATATATATTTATATCAGGTGCTAATAATGAAAATCTTACTTTTCCAGAGAAAAACATTAATAAAAGTATTATTTATACTTTTATTATTTATCTCCATTATTGCATTTATTTGCAAATCTATGATTTTTGCCGATGAAAAAGAAAAAGTTTTATCAGAAGAAAAAATTTCAAAAATTGAAACAATTTATGACAAACCTGAAAAAATTGCTTATTTAACTTTTGATGATGGACCAACAAAAAATGTAACACCAAAAGTATTAGAAATTCTAAAGAAGAATAATACTCTTGCAAATTTTTTTGTTGTTGGTAAACACGTCGCAGAATATCCAGAACTTGTAAAACAAGAATATGAAGATGGACATTTTATTGCAAACCATGGTTATTCTCATAATAATAATAAGTTATATAAAAGTAAAAATGATTTTATAAATGAGATTTTAAAGACAGATGAAGCTATTTCTACTGCTATTGGAGTTTCAGGTTATCATAGTCATATTTTTAGATTTCCAAACGGTTCAATGAGTAAAAACCATTATAATGCTAAAAAAAATGCTACAAATTATTTAAAAGAAATTGACTATACTTATGTTGATTGGAATGCTTTAAATAATGATTCTATAAAAAAATATTCAAAGGAACAATTATTATCAAATTTAAAAAAATCTTCTAAAGATAAAGGCACTTTAGTTATATTGATGCATGATACTGGAGACGTTAATAATACATATGATGTGCTCGAGGATTCTATTAATTATATAAAATCTCAAGGTTATGAATTTAGAACTTTTTATGATATATTAAACTAACTAAAAAAGCAAAAAATTATAAAATATATTAGTTCCATTACTTTTGATATTTTTTATAATTTTTTGCTTTTTATTTATGCAATTTTTGATTCTAAGTCTTGTAATAATTCTTCAATTTCAGATATTCTTGCTTCAAATACTTGATTAACCATATCATCGATTTCATTATATTCTTGCAGTTTTTCTATTTTTCTCATGGTTATTTTATGATTGTTTTGTATAACTTTTATTATAACTGCTTGTCTAAATGTAATTTCTTCTACTATTTCTTTTATTTTGGTAATATCAGTTTTACTTTCTAGTGAACTTTTTTCTTCCATGAAATCACCTCTTTTTTTATAGTATGGTGATTTTACCACGAACAAATGTACTTTGTCAATGTTTTTTATATTAATTTTTCTCCTCTTCTACTATTTTAATATGTACATCCTCTAATTGTTTTTCTGATACTTTAGATGGAGCACCCATTAATACATCGCGTGCTTTTTTATTTTTTGGAAATGCAATAACTTCTCTTATATTATTTGCGTCACTAATGAGCATTACCATTCTGTCCAACCCAGGTGCAGCACCAGCATGAGGTGGCGTTCCATATTGAAATGCATTATATAATGCTCCAAATTTAGTTTTTACATCTTCTTCAGTATAGCCTGCTATTTCAAAAGCTTTTACCATTAATTCAGGATTATGATTTCTTACTGCTCCTGATGCCATTTCATATCCGTTACATACTAAATCATATTGATATGCCAAAATATCTAATGGATTCATATTCTCTAATGCTTCCATTCCTCCTTGTGGCATAGAAAATGGATTATGATTAAAATCAATTGTTCCTTCATCTGAAAGTTCATACATTGGAAAATCTACAATCCAGCAGAATTTATAAACATTCTTTTCTATTAGGTCTAGTCTTTTTCCTAATTCAATTCTAACAAGTCCTGCAATTTTTTGTGCTACTTTTAATTCATCTGCAATAAAGAAAATACTATCATTTGCTTTTACGCCTAAATTTTCTAGTCCAACTTTTACATCTTCTGTGATAAATTTTGCAATTCCACCATTTGCCACACCATTTTCATCTATTTTGACCCATGCAAGTCCCTTTGCTCCCGCTTCTGTTTTTGCAAATTCATCCATACTGTCGAAGAATTTTCTTCCTTGTTTTGATCCATCTGGTAAAATAATAATTTTAATTGTTTTATCTCTAAATGCATTAAATTCAGTATTTTCAAATACTCTTGTTGCATCTTTAATAATAAGCGGATTTCTTAAATCTGGCTTATCTATTCCGTACTTTTCCATTGCTTCTAAATAAGGAATTCTAACAAACGGTCCATCTTCCACTTTCCAATTTGTATTTTCTTTAAATACACTTGGTACAACTTTTTCAACTACTTCAAATACATCATCTTGTGTGCTAAATGCCATCTCAAAGTCTAATTGATAAAATTCGCCTGGTGCTCTATCTGCTCTTGGATCCTCATCACGAAAACATGGAGCGATTTGATAATATTTACTAAATCCTGAAACCATTAGTAGCTGTTTAAATTGTTGTGGAGCCTGTGGAAGTGCGTAAAATTCACCTTTATGTATTCTACTAGGTACTAAATAATCACGAGCTCCTTCTGGTGACGAATTTGCTAAAATTGGGGTTTGTATTTCTGTAAATCCTAATTCATCCATTTTATTTCTTAAAGATTTCATCACTTTAGAACGAAGTAAAATGTTTTTATGTATTTTATCATTTCTTAAATCTAAAAATCTATACTCAAGTCTTAAGTCTTCTCTTACAGATTCTATATCAACCTTTTCTGAATTAATTTCAAAAGGAAGCACCGGCTTACATTTTCCAAGCATTTCTATTCTTTTTGCATCTATTTCAATTTCTCCTGTTGGAATTTTATTATTTTTACTTTGTCTTTCTAGTACTTCACCTTCCACACTTATTACACATTCTGTTACAAGATTATTTTCTATATCCTTTATTACTTCACTATTAGAAATAACAATTTGAGTAATTCCAAATTCATCTCTTAAATCAATAAACTTCATAGCACCCAGATTTCTAATTCTTTGAACCCAACCAGCAAGTTTAACTATTTGTCCAACGTTTTTTATATTTAATTCACCACAATTATGGTTTTTATATTGATTCTTCATTTTTTCGTCTCCTTTTTATTTTTTACTATTATATCAAAAATTGACTAATTTTCAATACTGCTTTTATCTTAAATATTCTATATTACTATATCCTTTAAATCTAATATTTTTCTATTTCCAGATTATAATTCAAGCACAATTTTGATATTTCACATTTCTTCTTTTATCATTTTCAGAGTAAACATAGAATTTATTTAACCTTTCCTCTCACATACTCGTAAATCATAATTCCAGCTGCAACTGCTGCATTTAAACTTTCAGTTTTCCCAAGCATTGGAATTTTTACTTTTCTATCTGCTATATTTTGTACTTCTTTTGAAACACCATTTGCCTCATTTCCAATAACAATTACTTTTTTATTAAAATTAACATCATATACACTTTCAGTTCCATCTAAAGCTGTACATAACACTTCAAAATCATGTTTCTTTATTTCTTGTAAAGTATCTACTAAATTATTACTTTCAATTCTTTTTACTCTAAAAATAGCACCCATAGTAGAACGAACTACTTTTGAATTATAAAAATCCACCGTATTTTTTGATACAATAACTTGTTTTAAATTTGCACTATCAATAGTTCTTAATATAGTTCCTAAATTTCCCGGATCTTGCAAGTCATCTAATACAATAATAATATCCTCTGAATAATCTATTTTTAAATTATCATTATTTTTTTCTACTATTCCCATAATTCCTTGTGGACTTCCTACATCAGATATAGTATCGAAAATCTTCTTATTTACATATATACAATCATATTTTGCAATTTCATACAGAAGTTTTGTTTCTATTGTTCCATTTGTAATACATTCCTCACATATTACTATATTTTTTATTCTTTGCTTTTCTTCAATTGCCTCTTTTATTAATTTAACGCCTTCTATAATAAAACAGTTTTCAATATCTCTAAATTTTTTTTCTTTTAATTTTTTTATTTTCTTTACTGTTTCATTATCTTTACTAGTAATTACTTGCACTTTACTACCTCACTTACAATTTATTAAAAATTTTTTTACTTTTTCAATTACTTTTTCACTTGAATTCGTTTCTAAATTTAAAGTAATATATGGTTCTTTTCCTGGTGAAAATTTAATTTTGTTATTATATAATTTTAGTAAACTATCTACTTTATCCATTTTAAATTTTTGAGTATCAAAATAAAATACTGCCATTTCTTTTCTTTGCATTATTTTAACAATATTTGCTTCCTTACACAATTGTTTTATTCTTGCAATTTCAATTAAGTTATTTACCTCTTCTGGAATTTGTCCATATCTATCTATTAATTCATCCATTACATCTTGAATATCTTCTTCTTTTCTTGCAAGGGCAATATCTTGATAAATTTCTATTTTTTGACTACTATTTTCAATATATTCATCAGGTATAAAACTAGATAGATTCATGTCAATTTGAATTTCGACTTCTTTTTCCACTTTAGTTCCCTGCATTTCTTTTACAACTTCATCTAACAACTTACAATATGTATCATATCCAACTTGTTCCATATGCCCATGTTGTATTTCTCCGAAGTAAACTTCCTGCTCCACGTATTTCTAAGTCGCGCATTGCAATTTTAAATCCAGAACCAAACTCAGTAAATTCTCTCATTGCCTTTAATCTTTTATCTGCAACTTCTGTTAATAGTTTATCTCTTTTATATGTAATATATGCATATGCTTGTTTATTAGATCTTCCAACCCTGCCTCTTATCTGATATAACTGAGCAAGACCTAACCTATCTGCGTTTTCAACAATAATTGTGTTCGCATTTGGAATATCAATTCCAGATTCTAATATTGTAGTACAAACCAAAACATTTATTTCTTTTTTTATAAATTGCATCATTATATCTTCTAACTGTCTACCTGTCATCTTGCCATGTGCAAAACCTACTTCTGCTTCTGGAACAAGCTCAGATAAAAAATGTGCTCGTTTTTCAATTCCTTCAACATTGTTAAATAAGTAAAATACCTGTCCGTCTCGTTCTAATTCTTTTGTAATTGCTTCCTTTATAACTTCTTCATCAAATTCCAAAACATAAGTCTGAACTGGTTTTCGGTTATGTGGTGGTTCGTAAATAACAGACATATCTCTTACTCCAACAATTGACATATGAAGTGTTCTAGGAATTGGTGTTGCTGTCATTGTAAGAACATCTACATTGTTTTTTAACTGTTTTATTTTTTCTTTATCTTTTACACCAAATCGGTGCTCTTCATCTATAATTAATAATCCTAAATCTTTAAATTCTACATCCTTACTTAAAATTCTATGTGTTCCAATAACAACATCTACTTCTCCTAATTTTAATTTTTTTATAACTTCATCTTGTTGTTTTTTTGTACGAAAACGATTTAATAATTCTACCCTTATTGCAAATTTTTCCATTCTGGTTTTAAATTCCTCATATTGTTGATTTGCAAGCACTGTAGTTGGAACAAGGTATGCTACTTGTTTTTGATCCATTACAGATTTGAATGCTGCTCTTATTGCTACTTCTGTTTTTCCATATCCAACATCTCCACATAAGAGTCTATCCATTGGTTTTGGCATTTCCATATCCTTTTTGGTTTCTTCTATGCAACGAAGTTGATCATCTGTTTCTTTATATGGAAAGTCCTCCTCAAATTGCCTTTGCCACTGAGTATCTTTTGAAAAAGCATATCCTGCAGCTTTTTGTCTTTTTGCATAAAGTTCAATTAACTCTCTTGCAACTTCTCTTAAGTTAGATTTAACCTTTTTCTTTGTACTTTCCCACTCTTTTCCACCTAATTTATTAATTTTAGGGCTAGCTTCACCAGCACCTATATACTTTCTTACACTATCTAGGCTATTTGTAGGGACATATAAAATATCATCATTTTTATATCGTAATTTTAGATAATCTTTTATTATGCCATCTGCCTTAATTGTATTTACTCCTATAAATTGACCAATTCCATGAACTCTATGAACAACAAAGTCTCCAATTTTCAAATCTGCAAATACAACTTTTTCTCCTTGTTTAAATGCACTACTTACTTTTCTCTTTTTTGCATTAGAACTAAAGAATTCCTCACTACTAATTACAACAAGTTTAGAATCAAAGCATTCAAATCCTGAAGATAATGCTCCCATTGTAACAAGTACTTCTTTATTTTCTATTTGACTATCTTCTAGTTTTTCAACATATTTATGGTTAATATTTTTTTGGGTTAATAAACTACATATTCTTTTTACATTCGTTTCATTTCCGCCAAGTATAATAACTGTCTTTTTTTGTTCTACCATCTGCTTTAGTTCATCTATCAATAACTCTATTTCGCTTTTGAAAAAATTAATATCTCTATATCTAAAAATATATTCATTGTTTCTATTTTTTCCAAGCTCTTTTACAATATCTTGTTTTTCAAAATAGATAATTTGTTTTTCATCTATCTGCAATTTAAAATTACTAATATTCTGAATTTCTTCTGGAACTAATCTTGATTTTCCAACTAGATTTTTTATTAGCTGATTGTTTTCTTTTATAATATTTTCTACTCTTTGGTTTATTTTACTCTTTTCGTCAATAATAATTAAATAATCTTTTCCTAAATAATCTAAAAAAGTATTTTGTTTTTCATAAAAACAATTAAAATATTTATCAACTTTACTAATATAATCTCCATTTTTTATAAGCTCTAAATCCTCATTTAAATTATCTCTTATTTTGTCTAAATACTGTTTCTTAAATTTATCATCGAAATTTAGTTTCGTACTTTCACTTAATTTATTATCCCCTAAACTAAGATTGTTTGGATTATTACAAATTTTTTGGGATATTTTTTCTATAGATTCAATTAACAAAAATTCATGTGCGGGATTTATAGTAATTTCATTTAGCATTTGAGTTGATCTTTGTGATGATAATTGAAAACTTCTAATAGAATCAATGTCATCTCCCCAAAATTCTATTCTTATTCCATTTTTATCATTTATTCCAATATCTACAATTCCGCCTCTTATAGAAAATTGTCCTCTAGTTTCTACTAAATCTTGCCTTTCATATCCTATATTAAGTAAGTTCTCTTTTACTTTTTCTAATGAATATGTAATTCCCACTTTTAATTTCATTTCACTTTTATATAAATCTTCTTTTCGTATCATTTTTTGCATAATTGCTTCTATTGTAGTTATAACAATATCCACTTTATTTTCTCTTATTTTATTTAACACTTCAATTCTTTCATATGGTAAATCTTTACTCTCTGCCAAAAAATCATAACTTGCAATTTCTCTTTTAGGGAAATACTCTAAATTAGATGTAAAATATGATAAATCTCTTATAAGATTTTTCGCTTGCATTTCATTATATGTAATAATGCAAACCGGTCTTTTACTTGCATCTTTCGTACAATATGCAAATTGAACTTTTCCAACGTCAGATAAGCCCGATATTTGTACCGGACTATTTTCGTTTTTTATGGATTTAATATAATCTTTAAATTTTTCTGTATTTTCTAATTTCTGCACGAGTAAATTCATTATTTATTTTCCTCTTTTTTTATTTTTTCTAATGCTATTGCTAATTGGTCTGGGCACGAAGTTCCCTTATATCCACATTGAATACCCTTTAGTTTTTTTATCACTTCATCAATAGTAAGACCTTCAATTAAATGGCTTAGTCCAATTGTATTTCCTGGACATCCACCTACAATCTTTACCGACTTTACAATATTACCTTCAATCTCAAAAATTATTTGTTTTGAACAAACTCCTTCTGGAGTATAAGTATATGTCATCTTTTTTCCTCTCTTTCAATCACTTTTTATTATACTCACTTTTTACCACTTTTTCAATATATTTATTATTTTTTCCTTTTATGTTCCCAATTTTACTATTAAAATATCAAATACAAACCTATCATGCATATTTTATTTTTCATGAAATATTATTATAACAAAAAGATTTAAGGAGAAATTTATGAAGCAACAAAAGTTTTTCTATCTTACAATAAAAAGAAACACTATTCCCCTTGTTTTTTTACTATTTACCATTTGTTTAGTGTTTTTTTCAAAAAGTAATCTATCTGCTGCCAAAAGTGGACTCGTTCTTTGGGCTAATTCTGTAGTTCCTTCTCTTCTTCCTTTTTTTATTGCAACAGAACTTCTTTCAAATACAAATATAATACATATTATCGGAAAAATACTAAATAAGTTCATGCGACCTATTTTTAATGTTCCAGGAGAAGGTGCTTATGCTTTTTTAATTGGAATAATTAGTGGGTATCCTGTTGGAGCTAAAATTGTAACAAATCTAAGACAAGATGGAATATGTTCAAAATCAGAAGGTGAAAGAATGCTATGTTTTAGTAATAATTCAGGTCCTCTTTTTATTGTTGGTACTGTTGGAATTAGTTTGTTTGGGAGTTCCCAGACTGGATTTTTATTATTTTTTACTCATATTCTTGCTTGTATCACTGTAGGCATTATTTTAGGATTATTCGACCGTTTTAAAAAGAATGATAATGCAAATAAATCTATCTCTTCTAAAGTATTAACTAAAAGTGCTAATTGTAACTTTTCTAATCTAGGAGAAATATTAGGAAAAAGTATTCACAATGCAATTTCGACTGTTACAATGATTGGTGGTTTTGTTGTACTATTTTCTGTTATTATTTCTATTTTAAAACAAAGTCATATTATAGATGGAGTTTGTATTTTAATTAGTCCATTGTTTAATGCAATTGGTATAAATTCCTCTATATCAGAAGCCTTTATAACAGGCATAATAGAACTTACTAATGGTGTTAAACTTGCAAGCTTAATTCATGATAAAATAATATCTAATCAGATTGTTTTATGTGCATTTTTACTTGGTTTTGGAGGTTTTTCAATTTTACTACAAGTGTTAAGTATTACATCAAAATCTGATTTATCTATAAAGCCATATGTAATAGGAAAATTGTTACAAGGTTTATTTGCTTCAATTTATACATATATAGCATTACACTATATACCATTTTTGAATCTAGATTTACAACCTGTATTTTCTGACCAGAATATAAAACTTAGTAACTTTCCACTTCATATTTCTCCTATTTTCTATTTTTCTTTATGCATATTTTTATGCTTACTCATTTATATATGTAATATAAAAAAACAAAAGAATACATATTATCATTTCTAATTTAATAGAATTAATAATTTGGAATATAGTTAAATTTATGTTTGCAGTAAATCATCTGCAAATTAAAGGAGGATTTTTATGGATAGGAATATGGATTTTAATAACTTTAGTGGATTTCCACCACCATATATGAATGCAGAATTAAACAATGATTTTCCACCTATTGATACTGGTATATTTAATCCTATTAATCAATATGAACAAGCATATATGTATTATAGGTATATGACCCAAATGATGGATTATAAAATCAAGTGTAAAGAATTTGAAAAAATGTGCTCTAAACCTGATGCAAAATAAAAAAACGAGGTAATTGTTAAAATTCAAATTCCCCGATTTTTTACTTTTTAAAATTTGGTAGCGAGAAATGGATTCGAACCATCGACCTGCCGGGTATGAACCGGATGCTCTAGCCAACTGAGCTATCTCGCCATATGTTTTAAATGCAAGTACTATTATAATGTTATATTTATAATTTGTCAAGAAAAATAAAAAGAAAATACAACTTATTTTAAGGTGTATGGGTGTAGATGTAGATCAAGATATAGTTGGTGCATTAAGTAAAATAACTAAAGCATATGATAAAAATGTTGAAGCATTTAATTCAAATGAATTTGTTAAGGCATCTGCGCTTATGCTTTTATATGAACGTGTGCCTTCTTATAGACAGGCCTTTAAAAAGATAGAACCTTATGTTAAAAGTGAAATTAACAAAGG
>USCV01000047.1 GCA_900553225.1 uncultured Clostridium sp.
GTGTGCTCTTCCGATCTTATATATTATGATATAAATCAAAAAGTTGATATGCATATAAAAGCAAATAATAATTTAAAAAATAAATATGAGATTTTAAATCTAGATACAAATACAAAATTAGAAGATTTTGAACAAAAGTTATTAACATTAAAGAAAATATTAGAAAAAGCATATAATAAAATTAAAAGTCCATATAATATAGAAGTTTATTCAATTTTACAGAATAATCAAATGTTTGAATGGACTTTGGCAAATTTAGATTTACAAGCAGAAATAAAAAAGCAAGATATTAACAATATTGATGTTATTAAATACAATATACCAAAAGGAAGTTCATTATTGTTTTATTCAAACCATGTTATTTATTCTGAAAATTCAAAAGAAAGATTTGGAATGGATGACACAAAAGAAGTGTTACTATGCTTAAATAATTTTGAAAGATCTTTAATAGGTAAGTCAAAAGAAATAGTTAGCTTAGAAAAGAATGATTACGAAAATATAATTAAGACAATAAAAATCTATGAATATGATTTAAAGCCAATTGAAAATAAGGAGGAAAACAAATAAATGCTAGAAAATAATATAAATAGAGCAATTATAATTGTTTTGGATGGTTTTGGAGTTGGCCAAGCACCAGATGCAAAAGATTATGGAGATTGCGGAAGTAATACTTTAGAAGGAATTTATAATAATACGAGTCTTAGACTGCCAAATTTAAAAAAGCTTGGATTATATAATATAGACGGTTTAAATATAAAAGAAAAAGATGTAAACGCAATTGGAGCATTTGGAAAAATGGAAGAAAAAGCATGTCGGAAAAAATAGTCCAGTAGGACATTGGGAGATGTCTGGATATATTCAAAATCCTGGATTTAAAACATATCCGAATGCATTTCCAAAAGAGTTAATAGAAGAATTTATTAATGAAACTGGAGTGACAGGAATTTTATGTAATGAAGTTGGTTCTGGAACAGAAATTCTTAAAAGATTTGGAAAAAAGCATATAGAAACAGGATATCCAATTATTTATACATCTGCAGATAGTGTATTTCAAATTGCAGCACATGAAGATATTATTCCTGTAAATAAATTGTATGAAATATGT
Organism: uncultured Clostridium sp.; assembly: GCA_900553225.1. GTDB lineage: Bacteria > Bacillota > Clostridia > TANB77 > CAG-508 > CAG-492. Next base: position 1,106 of record USCV01000047.1, read on the forward strand.
AAAATTGCAAGAAAAATATTAGATAAGCCACAGTATAATGTAGGTACAGTTATTGCAAGACCATTTGTTGGGGAGGATTCAGAAAATTTTGTAAGAACTTATAATAGGAAAGATTTTGAATCAAATACTTTTGGAAAAACAATGTTAGATGTTATAAGTAGTTCAAAAGAAAAAGGTTATAAAGTAATATCAATTGGAAAAATAGAAGACTTATTTTCTGGAAGAGGGATTGACGAAGCACTTCATACAGAGGGAAATGCAGATGGAATTCAGAAAACGATATTAAAAATAAAGGAAGAATCAAAAGGCTTAATTTTTACAAATTTAGTTGATTTCGATATGCTTTATGGTCATAGAAATAATATAGAAGGATATGCAAGAGCATTAGAATATTTTGATGAAAAGCTACCAAAAATAATAGAATCTATGAAAGACACAGATATTTTAATGATTACAGCAGATCACGGAAACGATCCTAGTACACCTAGTACAGATCATTCAAGAGAATATGTACCTATATTAGTTTATGGAAAAAATGTAAAAGAAAATGTAAACCTTGGAATAAGAGAAACTTACTCAGATGTTTCAGCAACAGTTCTAGATATTTTAGGGTTAGAAAAACTTGCTAATGGCATAAGTTTCAAAAAAGAAATATTAAAGTAAAAAATAAATGTAAATGAATTTTAAAAAATATAAAAGTCATTTATTAACTATAAATAAAAATTAAAGTTAACCAAACAAAGGAAAAAAAGTATTTGTTTGGTTAACTTAATTTTACAATAGCGTGTAAAGACTTTAAATCACTGCTTTTTATAGTAATAATATGAGAATCATTTTCAAACGTATAAAAACATTTTACCGTATCTCCAAGTTTTATTTCTCTTTTATATAGAATTTCGAAATTATTAAACTTACTATTTTTATAAATCTCATATGGTAATGCTTCATATGCTAAACTTAAGTAATTTATATTATGCATATGACCATTTACATCTATATCATTTCTTCTTACACAATAAGTACAAGTTTCTTTTGAAACATCAGGCTCTTTTAATTTTGGAATTTCAACAATATTAAACACAGACTTATTTTCAGGCAAATATTGTTCAAACATAGAGTCTTCTATTCGTGCTATACTTCTTTTTTGTGCATCAATTAAAATCCATTTTGAAGTAGCAATTATTAATAGATTATTGTTTTCATCATAAACCTCAAAGTCACGATATGTATAGAATTTGTTTACTAATCTTGTCCATGTTTTAACCAAAACTTTATCTGAATACTTTGGCCTTTTAAATATTTGTACTTTCCAATTTAATAATATCCATGATAAATTTGTTTTAGATATATCATTTACTCCATATCCAATGCTAGCAGAATGCATATCTGCTGCTTCTTCTAAAATAGACAAAATACCTTGATTATTAAGTAAACTATTATTATCAATTTGTAAAAGTCCTACACGAAAATTTGAACTAAAAAACATAATATTATATTTCCTCCTTACTCATAATGAAAATTATATCACTTTTTTTAAAAAAATCAAATAAATTATGATAAAAACACTTGCAAAACGAATAAATGTTTGATAAAATATCCAAAATATATAAAAAATAATAAAAGGTAGGTCAAAAATAATAATGGAAATTTTAGAATCTTGTACTATATGCCCACATAAATGTATGGTAAATAGGCTACTAGGGAAAAAAGGAAGATGTAACTGTAACAATAAAATTAAAATTGCACTTGCATCTTTACATTATGCAGAAGAGCCATGTATAAGTGGAAATAATGGTTCTGGAACAGTTTTTTTTTCAAATTGCAATCTAAAGTGCATTTATTGTCAAAATTATGAAATAAGTCAACAAGGTAAAGGAAAGGAAATTTCGGAAGAAGAGTTAGCAGAAATTTTTATAAATGAACAAAATAATGGAGCACATAATATTAATTTAGTAACTCCAACAATGTATGTTCCACAAATAATAAAAGCTCTTAAAATTGCAAAGAAAAACGGTTTAAGTTTACCAATTATATATAATTCAAATGGCTATGAAAATATAGAAACAATAAAAATGTTAGATGGATATATTGATGTATATTTACCAGACTTAAAATACTATTCTAACGAGCTTTCAAAGAAATATTCTGGTATAGACAATTATTTCAGTGTAGCAACTAAAGCTATTAAAGAAATGATAAAACAAGTGGGACTTCCAAAATTTGATGAAAATGGAATAATTATTAAAGGTGTTATAATAAGACATTTAATTCTACCAAGTCACATGCAAAATACAAAAAATATTTTAAAATGGATAAAAGAAAATCTACCTAAAGAAACTTGGGTAAGCGTAATGGCGCAATACTTTCCTACATATAAGGCAAAAGAAGATACTCTTTTGAATAGAAAACTAAAAATTAAAGAATATAAAGAAATAGAGAAATATTTATATCTATTGGATCTGAAAAACGGATACATTCAAGAACTTGGTGAGAATGAAGAACAATATGTTCCAAAATTTTAAAAATACTTGATGTTAATTACTGTTTTTGATATAGTAAGAAAAAACATATTCAGGGGGAAAAAATGAAAGTAGAGATTATAGGTTCAACAAAGCCAAAATATAAAATAACAAAAAAAGAGGCAATTTTATTTTCTGGAAAAGCAGCAGGAATATGCTATATGCCAGGTACAATAGAAACTTTATTTGAAGAAAACGAAGAAAAAACACTAAAAAGAGCAAGTAATACATTAAAAATGGGACATCACAGTGTATTTGATCATGTAAGTTTCAATTTAGCACTTAGCAATATTCCTAAAATATTAGCAATGATTTTAAATAATGAAGGAATGTATACAACGTCAGAAAAATCAGCAAGATACACAAAAATGCAAGTATCAGAAAGGGAAAGTAGCTTATATGAAAAATGGATTAAAATTTTTTCAGAACAAATTGAAAAAAAATATCCAGAAATTATAGAAAAACAACGAATTAAACTTGCACAAGAGAATGCTAGATATTTAGTTAGTGTATTTACACCATCAACTATTATGGAATATACTGTTTCATTTCGTCAATTAAATTACATTGCAAGCTTCTTTGAAAATTATATAAAAAATGAAGAAAATACAGAGTTTAATAAACTATTAAAGCCTTATCTTAAAGAGTTTAACGAACAAATAAAAGATTTATTAGTACCAGAATTAAATGCAAATACAAAGCAAAGAAAAATTTCCTTATTTGCAAGTAGAAATTATATGGAAGAGTTCGGAGAATGCTATTCTTGTAATTATGAAGGAACATTTGCTGAGCTTGCACAAGCACAAAGACACAGAACTTTAAGATATAATATGAAAATTGAAGGTGAACCTAAATTTTACATACCAAAAATAATTGAAAATGATGAAGAACTAAAGAGTGATTGGTTAAAAGACATCAATTCATTAAAAGATCTATTCCCACAGGGAATGCTTGTAAAAATAAATGAAAGAGGTACGGTAGAAGATTTTATTTTAAAGTGTAAAGAAAGATTATGCGGATGTGCACAATTAGAAATAATGCTACAAACAAAAGAAATATTAGATAAATATATTGAAAATACTAAAAATACTAACAAGTATGTATATGAATATTTATTACCATATGAAAGAGGAGTGAGATGTACATTTAAAGGTTGGAAATGTGCAAGTCCTTGCATATGGGGAGCAAAGAATTCATTAACAAGAAAGATATAAAATAATTTGGGGGCAATAACAAAAAAGGAAGATTTTAAGTTAATGCCAATGATTAATAGATACAATGAACTTAAAAATGATAATTTAAGTTTAAATGAAAATTCTAATTTTAATGAGACAAAAACAGGAGTAGGTGAGTTTATACATCAGATTTCAGAAAGGATGAAAATGATGGAAAAAGACATTTGGGTTGTAGATAGATTTGAAGGCGAATATGTGATTTGCGAAAATAGAAATACAAAGGAAAAATTAGAAATACAGAAAGAAAAACTACCAAAGGAAATAAAAGAAGGAAGTGTATTAAATTATAAAGAAGGAAAATTTTCTATAGACTTAGAAGAAGAGAAAAAAATAGAAGATCGAATTAGAAAGAAAATGCAAGATTTATGGAATGAGTAATAAGTTATTTGTAAAAGCATTTAAAATTTTAAATACAACAAATGAAATATTAGGGGGCAAAAATGAACAGACAAAAGAAAAATATAGATAATATAGTTAAAATAGTTTTAACTGTATGTATTGGAGTTTTGTTGTTAGTTATAGGAAATAACAAAGAGCAAATAGGAAAAATATTTGGAGAAGATACAAAGGATGTTAATCAAACAAGTGTTAATGTTGAAAAAACCTCATTTGAGAAAGTCAATATTAAAACAGGAAATGAGGTTATAAGTAAAATAACAGATGAAACAGGACAAAAGATATATTTTTTTGATGTTGGACAAGCAGATAGTATACTAATTGTAAACAATGGAAAAACAATGTTAATAGATGGAGGAAATAATGAAGATGGAGATATGCTTGTAAAATATATAAATACATTGGGGATATCTAAAATAGATATTTTAGTTGGAACCCATCCTCATGAAGACCATATAGGTGGATTAGATAATATCATTAAAGCATTTGATATAGGGAAAATATATATGCCAAAAGTTCAAACAAATACAAAGGCATTTGAAGAAGTATTAGATGCAATATCAGATAAAGGTTTGAGAGTCACAACTCCAAGTATTGGAGATACATTCAAAATTGGTGATGCAAATTGTGAAATTATGTCTATTGGTACAGATAAATCTAATCTTAATAGCACTTCTATTGTAATAAGAATGGTATATAAGGATGTAAGTTATTTATTTACAGGAGATATGGAAAAGGAAAATGAAGATAAAAGAACATGGCCTAAAACAGATATATTAAAGGTTGCTCATCATGGCTCTAAAACCAGTTCATCAGCAAAATTTTTAAATCAAATAATGCCAAAAATAGCTGTAATTCAAGTTGGTAAAGATAATTCATATGGACATCCACATAATGAAACTTTAAAAAGATTAGAAAAATTAGGTGTAGAAGTTTATAGAAACGATTTGAAACAAACAATTTTAATTGAGCAAAAGTAAAAAATGCTTAGTAATTACAATTAAGAATAAAAAAGAGTGATAGAGAGTATAAAAGTCTGAATATATAAAAGTGAATTTTGTATATTCAGACTAAAAAATCTATGAATATCAAAAATTAGGTATCGATAATTAAAATTTGGGTATTATTACTTATTGTGTTATTTTATATCGTAGCAAATATTAAACTATTTTATCAATTTTTCTAATATCTGAATTGCATTACTTGCTGCGCCTTTTCTAATATTATCTGCAACAACCCATAAATTAATGCCGGACTTAACACTTGAATCTTTACGAATTCTTCCAACAAATACATTATCATTTCCATTCGCATTAAATGTTACAGGATACAAATTATCTAAAGGATCATCAACAACAGTAATTCCAGGGGCCTTTTTTAAAAGTTCTTTTACTTCTTCTATATCACCAAATTCACTTTCAAATTCAACGTTAATAGATTCACTATGACAATTAAAAACAGGAACTCTTACTGTTGTAGCAGTTATTTTTAAATCGGGCTTACCTAAAATCTTTCTTGTTTCATTTATCATCTTTTCTTCTTCTTTTGTATATCCGTTTGGAAGAAAAGTGTCTATGTGTGGAAGACAATTATTAAAAATTGGATATGGAAATTTTTCCAAATAATCTTCACTATTATTACCATTTATGTAATTTTTAATTCCATTTTCTAAATCATTAATTCCTTTAATTCCGGCACCAGAAACAGCTTGATAAGTAGAATATATAATTCTTTTAATTTTGTATTTATCATCTAAAGGTTTTAAACAGACAACAGCCTGAATTGTAGAACAATTTGGATTTGCAATAATTCCCTTATAGTTTAGAATTTCATTAAAATTCACTTCTGGAACTATTAAAGGAATATTAGTATCCATACGAAAGGCACTACTATTATCAATTACAGTGCAACCTTTGTTACAAGCAATAGGTGAATATCTTTTAGAAGTCTCACCACCTGCTGAAAAAATGGCAAAATCAATTCCAGTATCAAAAGAATTTTCATTTAATTCTGCAACTGTATATTCTTTATCCATAAATTTTAATTTCGTACCTGCAGAACGCTTAGAAGCAAAAAGATAATACTCTGAAATAGGTAACTTTTTTTCTTCTAATACTTTTAAAGCAGTTCTACCAACAACTCCAGTAGCACCAACAATCGCCAATTTGTATTTTTTCATATTCTCATACACCTCTTTTTTCTATGATATTATTAGTATATGAAAGATGTGATAAAAAGGAAACAAAAATATTTACAAAACAAAGTTTCTATGTAATAATTACAAAAGAAAAGGAGATCTAGTAGTTTATGTTAAATTTAGGAAAAGACGTTAAATTTATAAAAGGAGTAGGACCAAATAGAGTAGTCCTTTTAAATAAATTAGGAATTTATACTTTGGGAGATTTAATTACATATTATCCTAGGGAATATGAAGATAGAAGTAAACCCAGAACAATAGCGCAGGCAATAAATGGAGAAGAAATATTAATAAAAGCAATTGCAATTTCAAGGGTATTAGAACTTAGGGTAAGAAAAAATATGTGCATGTATAAAGTGACCGTAAATGATGGAACAGCAAATTGTTATATTACATGGTTTAATCAAAGCTATGTAAAAAATATAATTAAATTAGGTGGAACATATTATTTTTATGGAAAAATTAGCATAAAAAACGGAAAAATTGAAATGAGTTCTCCTGTTTTTGATATGGAAGAAAAACATAAAAATACAGGCAAAATTATACCAATTTATCCATCTACTTTTCAGTTATCACAAAATACATTAAGACAAATTATAGAAAATGGTTTACAAAGTATAGAGGGCGATATAGAAGAAACTATGCCAGAATATTTGCTAAAAGAATATGGATTAATAAATTTAGACAAGGCAATTACTCAAATACATTTTCCAGAAAATTTTGAGAATTATAATTCAGCAAGAAAAAGATTAGTTTTTGAAGAATTATTAACCATGCAAATGGGGTTACTAGGATTAAAAAATAAAAATGACAACGAAAAATTAGGAGTTAAATTAAATAGTGATGTGAAAATATCAGATGTTATAGACAACTTACCATTTAAACTGACAAAAGCACAATTAAAAGTACTTGAAGAAATAGATGAAGACTTAGAAAAAAATCTTCCAATGAATAGACTTTTGCAAGGAGATGTAGGGTCTGGAAAAACCATCATTTCAATAATATGTGCATACAAAGCAGTAAAAAGTGGATATCAAGTAGCAATTATGGCACCAACTTCGATACTTGCAATACAACATTTAGAAAGTTTTAGAGAAATATTAGAAAAATATGGTATAAAATGTGAGCTATTAATTAGTAGTATAACAAAAAAAAATAAAGAAAATATATTAGAAAGACTTGCAAATCGGTGAAATTGATTGTTTAATTGGAACACATGCTATTTTACAGGAAAATGTTGTATTTAAAAATTTAGGATTAGTTGTAACAGATGAGCAACATAGATTTGGTGTAAGACAAAGAAGTACAATTGCATCAAAAGGAGAGAACCCAAATGTTTTAGTTATGACAGCAACTCCAATTCCGAGAACTCTCGCACTTATTTTATATGGAGATTTAGATATATCAATAATAGATGAACTACCACCAAATAGAAAAAAAATAGATACATTTGCTGTAACAAAATCTATGGAAGAAAGGGTAAATGTTTTTGTAAAAAAACAAATCGAAGAAGGAAGACAATGCTACATAGTATGTCCATTAGTAGAAGAAAATGAAGAAATAAATGCGAAGGCTGTATTAGAACTTGTAGAAAAATATAAAAATGAAACATTTAAAGAATATAAAGTAGAATGTATCTATGGAAAAATGAAATCAAAAGAAAAGGACGAAATAATGCTTAACTTTAAAGAAGGAAAAATCGATATTTTAATTTCTACAACTGTAATTGAAGTAGGAGTAAATGTTCCTAATAGTAGCATTATGATAATTGAAAATGCAGAAAGATTTGGACTTGCCCAACTTCACCAATTAAGAGGAAGAGTAGGAAGGGGACAGTATCAATCATATTGTATTTTAAAATATAATTCTAATTCAGATGTAGTAAGGCAAAGAATGAAAATAATGCAAGAAACAAATGATGGATTTATTATTGCACAAAAAGACCTGGAATTACGTGGTTCTGGAGAATTTTTTGGTACAAAACAACATGGACTTCCAGAATTTAAAATTGCCAATTTATTTGAAGATATGAATATCTTAAAGCAAGTTCAAAGTGTAGCATTAAAAATAGAAGCAGAGGACCCAGAATTAAATGAAGAAAAAAATGCAAAATTAAAGAAAATTGTACAAGAAAGATTTAGTAGTAGAATAGAAATTTAAAATATACTATAAAAGAAAGATAGTGTAATATAAAAAATATAATAAAAAAATCATAAAAAATAAGACAAAGCTAATTTATTTTGCTTTATCTTATTTTATTGGTATATGAAAACCCCGTGTTATACACGGGGTTCTAAAAGCTTCTAGCTATGGGTAGAAAAAATCCTTCTTTTTGATATAATAAATGTGGTCGC
>USCV01000048.1 GCA_900553225.1 uncultured Clostridium sp.
ATATTCCCTTGTGATATAGTTCACTATACCGAGTTTCTGCGCAGCTTTCCCATATCGCATGTGAAATTCTTCAGTAGTGGGGTGATTGCAATCCAGATGCTCACCAGTAGCTTCGAGGATATCGAGAAGGGAAACATCAGAAGAGTCACGTGCAGGGCTGTACACCTGTATATCACGGGAATCTCCCTTATCAGACAGTTTTATGAGTCCGGCACTTAAAAGTTTTGAAAGCAGGATATCCATATCTTGCTCTGTAAGCTGGCAAGCATCCGCACGGATTACGTCTCCTCCCGCATAGATGTCGTTAAGTACTGCGATGGCAGCTTGTGTTTTGGATGTTATCATGATAATTGTTCTGTTTTATCCATTATATACACTGGCATTACCTTGTAGGTAACGGATATACACATATATAGCAAGAAACAAGACTCATACAAGCCCGATATATACAAAAATTTATATGGCAAGAAAATTGTAAAATTCTTGTCTTTTTTATTGTCATTTTTTTACGCTTATGTTATTATTATCTGTAGCGAAAAAATCATAATTCAAAATAAATTGTACAAAATATTATATTATAGGAGGTTATTATGGACTTTAAACAATGGAATCAATTCAATAAAAATGGTGAATGGACAAATGAAATCAATGTAAGAGATTTTATTCAAGTAAATTATAAACCTTATGAAGGAGATAGTTCTTTTCTTACTTCAGCAACAGACACAACAAAGAAATTATGGAATGAAGTTTTAAACTTATATGAAAAAGAAAGAGAAAATGGTGGAGTTTTAGATGCAGATACTGCCACACCTTCTGGAGTAAATGCATATGAAGCAGGATATATAAATAAAGAATTAGAAAAAATAGTTGGACTTCAAACAGATGCACCACTAAAAAGAGCAATAATGCCAAATGGTGGTATTCGTATTGTTGAAAAATCTTGTGAAGCATATGGTCTAAAAGTTGATGAGGAAACTTCTAGAATTTATCATAAATTTAGAAAAACACATAATGATGGTGTTTTTGATGTATATACACCAGACATCCGTGCAGCAAGAAGTTCTCACCTTTTAACAGGTCTTCCAGATGGTTATGGCCGTGGAAGAATTATTGGTGATTATCGTAGAGTTGCACTTTACGGTGTAGATAAGTTAATTGAAGCAAAAAAAGTTGATTTAGAAATTTTAAATACAGATGAATTTACTGAAAATATTATACGTAGCCGTGAAGAAACATCAGAACAAATTAAAGCATTAGAAGATTTAAAGAAAATGGCTGCTAAATATGGATTTGATATTTCAGTTCCAGCAGAAAATGCAAAAGAAGCAATTCAATGGTTATATTTTGGATATTTAGGAGCTGTAAAAGATCAAAATGGTGCTGCAATGAGTATTGGAAGAACATCTACTTTCTTAGATATATATATTGAAAGAGATATTCAAAAAGGTATTCTTACAGAAGAAGAAGCACAAGAATTAATGGATCACTTTGTAATGAAATTAAGACTTGTTCGTTTCTTAAGAACACCTGAATATAACGAACTATTTAGTGGAGACCCTGTTTGGGTAACAGAAAGTATTGGTGGTATGGGAATTGATGGAAGAACATTAGTTACTAAAAACTCTTTCCGTGTACTACATTCTTTAGTTAATTTAGGACCAGCACCAGAACCAAACTTAACAGTTTTATGGTCTAAAAACTTACCACAAGGTTTTAAAGATTTCTGTGCAAAAATATCAATAGACACTTCTGCAATTCAATATGAAAACGATGACTTAATGAGAATAACTTTAGGTGATGACTATGGAATTGCTTGTTGTGTTTCTCCAATGAAAATTGGTAAACAAATGCAATTTTTCGGTGCGAGAGCAAACCTTGCCAAGACTTTACTTTACGCTATTAATGGCGGAAAAGATGAAAACTCAGGAAAGCAAATTGCTCCAAAATTTGAAGCTATAACTTCTGAATATTTAAATTACGATGAAGTAATAGAAAAATTTGATGTAATGATGGACTACGTTGCAAAAATTTATATAAAAGCACTAAATGCAATTCATTATATGCATGATAAATATTCTTATGAAGCATTAGAAATGGCATTACACGATAGAGAAATTTATCGTACAATGGCATGTGGAATTGCTGGGTTATCTGTTGTTGCCGATTCATTATCTGCAATTAAATATGCTAAAGTAAAAGTTATTAGAAATGAACAAGGTCTTGCTGTTGATTATGAGGTTGAAGGAGATTTTCCAAAATACGGAAATGACGATGACCGTGTAGATTCAATTGCAGTTGATATAGTAAAAACATTTATGAGAAAACTTCAAAAACATCAAATTTATAGAGGTGCAACTCCTACCCTATCTGTTCTTACAATTACTTCAAATGTTGTTTATGGTAAAGCAACAGGCAATACTCCAGATGGTAGAAGAGCTGGAGAACCTTTTGGACCAGGAGCAAACCCTCTTCATGGAAGAGATATTCAAGGTGCTCTTTCAGTTATGAATACAATAGCAAAACTTCCATTCGAATATGCATCTGACGGTATTTCATTTACTTTTGCAATTACACCTAATACGCTAGGAAAAGATGATAAAACTCAAGTAAATAATTTAGTTAGTATGTTAGATGGTTACTTTATGCAAACAGGTCATCATATTAATGTTAATGTATTTAACCGTGCTTTATTAGAAGATGCTATGGAACATCCAGAGAAATATCCACAACTTACTATTCGTGTATCTGGATATGCTGTAAACTTTATAAAATTAACTAGAGAACAACAATTAGATGTTATCCATAGAACTATTCATGAAAGAATTTAATTTCTATTTTATGCAGAAGAAGGAAAATCTTTCTTCTGCAATTTTTATATAAAGGAGTGAGATAACTTTGGAAAATATACTCGGAAGAATCCATTCATTTGAAACATTTGGTACTGTTGATGGTCCTGGTATACGCTTTGTTGTTTTTATGCAAGGTTGCTCTTTAAAATGTAAATACTGCCAGAATCGCGACACTTGGGATACAAACTGTGGTACAGCTTATACCGCTCAAGATGTAGTAAATAAAATCTTAAAGTATAGAAATTATTTTGAAACTTCTGGTGGTGGTGTTACCATTAGTGGTGGAGAACCTCTTTTGCAATACCGTTTTTTAATAGAACTTATTACTTTATTAAAAAACGAAAATATACATGTAGCAATAGATACTTCTGGAAATGTGGACTTAAATGAAAAGATGAAGCAATTAATTGATATGACAGACTTATTTTTATTAGATATAAAGTGCATTAATGATGAAATATGTCAAAGTTTGACTGGAACATCAAATAAAAAAGAACTTGCTTTTGCAAGATATTTAAGTGATATTAATAAACCAATGTGGATCAGACAAGTAATTGTTCCAACAATTACTGATAGAACAGAAGATCTAGTTAAATTAAGAGAGTTTTTATCTAGTTTGAAAAATATTCAAAAAATTGAGCTACTTCCATATCATGATATGGGAAAATATAAATGGATAGATGCAGGCTATAAATATGAGCTGGAAGGTATTAGGACTGCTAATTCAAATGATATAGAATATGCAAAAAAAATACTTGGAATAGATTAATTTTTAGTAAATCTTTTATAAACATATAAACACCTTCTTATGACATTTTTGATATATCATAAGAAGGTGCTAATTTTTTAAACCTATGCGTAAGTTTTTCTTCATATTTAATTTTCGTTTATACAAGTTTTATTTCTCTTTGTGCTAACTTATGTGCAAAAAATCTATCATGCGATACAAATAATATTGTTCCTTTATACTCCTGCAATGTTTCTTCTAGAACTTCTCTTGTTCCAATATCTAAATGATTTGTCGGTTCATCTAATATTAAAAAATTAGTTTCTTTTATTACTAGTTTTGCAAGTAATAATCTTACTCTTTCTCCCCCTGATAAATTTTCTAGCCTTTTAAAAACATTTTCTCCAAAAAACATGTATTTAGCTAAAAACGTTCTTATTTCAGTTTGAGTTTTATTATACTCATTTGAAAAATAATCAAAAATTGTTTCTTTTTCGTTTTGAAATTTTATTTCTTGGGGTATATATCCAATTTTCGCAGAAGGATTTATTTTTATGTTTCCTGTAAAATCTAAATCTTTACCCACAATAATATTTATTAATGTAGATTTACCAGAACCATTCTCGCCTATCAATCTAACTTTTTCACCATAATATACTTCCATATTGAAATTATTAAATACTATATTATTTCCGTATTTTTTATTTAAATTTTGGATTATTAATACATCTTTTCCGCTTCGACTTGTTGAATTTATATTAATTGGAAGTTTTCTTTTTTCTACACTTACCTTATCTATTATCTCTAATTTTTCCAGTCTTCTTTCTATACATTTAGCTCTTTTAAAAAATGATTCATTTTGCTCAATTTGCCCAAAACTTCTTAATTTTTTTATTGATTCCTTCATTTTTTCTATTTGTTTTGTTTGAGTTTTATATTTTTCAAATTGTGCTAAAGTTCTTCGTTCATCTTCTTTAACAAAGTATGAATAATTTCCAAAATATATATAAGTCTTACCTTTTTCTAATAGTATTATTTTATTTACTACTCTATCTAAAAAGTATCTATCATGTGAAATCAAAAGTATCGTTCCATTATACGATATTAGGAAATTTTCTAACCATTCTAATGTTTCTATGTCCAAATAATTTGTTGGTTCATCTAAAAGCAATATACTTGGATTTTTTAAAAGTATTTTAGCTAAGTTTACAATTGTTTTTTCTCCACCACTTAAAGAATTATATGGTTTGTTTAAAAAACTTTCACTAAATTTAAATCCAGAGCATATTTTTTTGAATTTTTCTTCTAATTCATATCCTCCTGAAGCAATATACTCTTCTTGCAATCTTCCATATTTTTTTATTGCATTTTCTATATCTTGGTCAGGATTTGTCATTATTTTTTCTAATTTTTTTAACTTAATTTCTATATTAAAGTATTTTTCAAAACTCCTTTTTAGATATTCTTCAACGTTCAAGCTATCCTTTTCATTTGAATATACTTGTTTTAAAAATCCTATATTTGATTCTTTTCTAATATTAACCTTTCCAAAGTCTTGATTTTCTTCACCGCTTATTATTTTTAAAACAGTCGATTTACCAGAACCATTTTCTCCAATTAACGCTATTCTTTCTCCTGTTTTTACTTCAAAGTTTATTCCATCTAAAATATTTTTTAGGCCATAATTCTTTTTCACATTGTTTAATTCTATCTCTATCATTTTTTATATCTCCTTATCTTATTTATTTTAAGTATAACGAGATATATTTGCTACCTATATACTATTACAACTTGTAGCAATTATCTCGTTGTAATAGTGTTGCAGCCGAAGCCTCTAAATTTTATTTCTTCCTTTAATTTTTCTTTCCTATTCATTTTATTTTTTCTCCCTTTTATTATATTAGTTTTATGTTGGTAGTATTTTATCATATTTTTTTATATATTGCTACTACCTTTAGTGATTTTTCATTTTCTACTTTTTAGTACATTGGTTATTATGTTTTTGCTTTTTATATTTTTTATACCCCCAATATCCTCCGCCTCCTAATAATCCTAATACTAAAATTCCATCTAATACGTTTGATTCCTCTTTTTTATTTGCTGTAGTATTATCGTTGTTTTTATTAGTTGTAGATGTTTCTATTATAGTCTTGTCTTCTACTTTCTGTGATTCTTTTATATTTATTTTTATTGTACTCGTTTTTCCGTTTGAACTAGTTGCTGTTATATCTACAGTTCCGTGTTTTTTTGCAGTTAATTCTCCCGTTATACTAATTTCTGCAATACTTTTATCACTTGATTTCCATGTAATATTTTTGTTAGTTGCATTACTAGGTGTTATTGTAGCTGTTAATATCTTGCTTTCTCCTACCTCAAGGCTTCCAATATCTTCATTAATCTGTATTTTTGTTACATCAATATTGGATGATTTTGTTTTTGTAGTCGTTTTGGTGGTTTTTGTACCTGAAGATAAAGAATTTGATGTTCCGCTTTTGTCTGATGATGAGCTTGATGAATACGGACATTTTCCATTACTATGTAAATGAGCTGGATATCCTCCGCAATGATAGTGATAACTTCCTAACCCACTTTTATTTTTATTATCTCTATGTCCTCCGTTTGAATCAGTTCTTCCAGAATGTGCATAAGTGTTAATTCCTATTGATATAATACTTATAACAATTATAAAAATTGATATTATTTTTGTTTTATTTTTTCTCATATGTATCCCCCTTGAGTATTATATCAACTTTTTATTGCAGAATTTGTCGAATACTGTAGATTGATTATATTTTTCGACAAAAATAGCAACTTATATTTTTACTTTTATAATTACCTTCGGGTTATGAGAATTTAATTGTGATTTTTGAGAAATTTTGTTAACTTGGGTTTTTATTAGTTTTAATAGGGTTATAGCGAATTGGTGTGATTATGAATCAGGTTAAAATAGGTCTATTTTTGCAACGATTGTCCCCAATTTGTCCCCAAAAATTTTAAATAAAAATGGAGGTTTTAACAATGAATAATTTAAAAGAAGTTAGTGATGATATTTTAAAAGATTGGTTGAATTTTAGAGAGGAAGAATTATGTATTTTAACTTGTGATGAGGATAGAAAACATCATATTTATTTTGATGAGATTTCTGAAAGAATTTTAAAACGTGTTCCTAATAAGGATAAAAAATATGTTGAAAAGCAACTTAGTTTTCTTGATGAGAATTTTATGGACTATATCGATTATTGGAATGAGAAATATTATAGGAATGGTTTTTGTGATGGAGTAGAACTGATTAGAGGATGTTTTAGAGAATAATTTCAAAAGGCGAGTTAATTCTCGCCTTTTATATTGGACTTATTTTCTTTTTAATAAGATAAACATCTTTATTATCTTCAACATGTTTTATAGTCGATATAATTTTATTTTGACATTCAGGAGACCAATAAATTTTTAATTTTTCCTTTGCTCTAGTTATTGAAGTATAAAAAATACTATGCGTAATTAATTCATCAATTTCATTTGTTATTATAATTTTTACAGAATTATACTCTAAGCCTTGTGATTTATGAATAGAAACTGCATATGCAACCGAGAAAGGTACAATTGTTGCTAGATCAGAATCATTATCCTCATCAGCATTTCTATACTTATTTACATAGAATTTTACAATTGATTTATTATTTTCAGATTCTCCTACCAATTCTAAATCTAAAAATTGTATTTCTAATTCATTAATTACTTTATCTATTTCTACTGAGAACCAAAATCTAAACTCATCTTCTTCTATATCTATAATTTTGCCCTTTAAATTATTATATATTACTGGTGAAAATCTATTAGTATCTCCAAATATAATTGGATCTCCTACTTTATAAGTACCTAAATCTAAAACTATTGACTTGTTTTTATTTTCATTTTGCAAATAGTAATTTATGCTATTTATTCCATATAATCCATCATAATTTAGACAAAGTATAATTTCGTCTTCATCTTGCTTTTTAAATATTTCTTCACTAATTTCTTCCGAAAATTCTTTCTTTACTAACATTTCATCAACTCTATCATCGCCATTCCTAACCAATTCCCACAAATCTAGCAATTCTTGTTTTGTACTTCTCCATGTAAAATTTAATTCAAATACCGATGCTGGATTTACTAGTTTTTTTGATAGTGTAAACCAGTTTCCAAATGTAATTGATTCAATCTGATAAATATCTCCAGCAAGCAGTATAGCACTAAAATTTGCCTTTTCTAAAATTTGTCTCATATCCGAATTACTAATTGTACTACATTCATCAATAATTAAAATGTCACATTCAGTATTATTATTGGATTCACTAATAAATTTATGTACTGTCATAAAATCAGAGTTTTGATTGTTTACATTACTTTTTAGGTTTTCAACAGCAGAATTTGTATTAGCTAAGCATATTTTTCTTTCATTACTATAAAAATATGTCAAATGCTTAATCAGAGTAGTTTTACCTGTACCAGCAGCCCCATATATTAGAGCAACTGTACTATTTTCATACATATTTAACAATATATTTTCTTTTTCTGGGCAATTAATTAAGTAATTTCCTTGATTTATAAAACTTTGAAATGATGCTTTATAGCCTCTTATTCCATGATTTGTCAAAGAGTTCAACTTATTAATTATATTAATAGTGTCATCTTCATATCCATGAATATATAAATTATTATTTTCTATTACCAAACACCTATTAGGTTTATGTTTATAATATATTTTATTATTATAAGAATTGACCAATGTAGGTATATCTCCAAATTTTCTAACCTCATCTATACTTGTATATAATTTATTATTTTGCTCTGTATTCTTCTTTATATAACCTGCTAATAATTCATCATTTCTACCTTCTATAGGAACCATATCTATCAAATCATATATTGTTGGATTATGATTTATTAATGATGATGCATATGGCATTTCCTCAAATGGAATACACCCAAATTGCAAGTATAAATTCGATAGGATAGAACAACTGTCTAATGCAAGCTGATCCTTTATAATTCTATTATTGCAATTATATAATAAATATCTTAGTACAACATGTCCTTTACTATTATTTTTTATATAATATCTACAGTTATCAATCAAATCCAATATTCCAGTTGTTGTTGAATTACTTTTTATTTTTTCTTTTATTTTATCATAATATATATCATTTATTGTTGCTAAATCTAACAAACTATATTGTCCTTTTGTTAACAAGCTCATAACTTCTGTATATTCTTTGTTATTTGCTTTATATTTTTTATTAATTCCAAAAACCTTATAAAAATTATTTATTTCGCATTCTCTTATAGCGACAGACCAGTTGTTTATTATATTTATTGCCATGTCTCTCCCAAGAATATTTACTTTTGCTTTAACAATAGACAACTTTATTGAATAATTTGGCATAATATGCATTCTAGTAAATGCTATAATTTTATCATACTTATTAACCTTATCTTTAGCTGGTGATAAAGTAACTTCATAATATATTTTCCCATTAACAAAAAAAGTTTTTAATTTTTGCACATAATATTTATCTCCACTGAATTGATCAGATGTATTAATTGGAACCTGTTTTATTACATCAGCAACCTTTTTATAATAATCACTAAAAGTACTATCTAAATCAAGTGGAAAATCAGTTATATTATTTAGAATATCTATGTTATAAAATATCTTCATATAATCCTTTAATAATATTAGATATTTATAATATTTAAGCATAAGCCTTTCTGCAGAATCATCGTTTTCTATATAGTGTGATCTTGATATCTGCAGATAGTAATGGAATCTTTCAATAAATTTTATTCTTCCCCTACTTTTTATATAATCTAATGCAATTCTAACTGTTCCATTATCATAATTAATTGTTTCTGTTTTTCCTGTTAAATATATCTTAACAGCAATATATTCTACAAAAGTTCTTAATGCATTTAATAAGTTTTGAGATAAGAATCCTCGATCATCAGCAGAAAATCTATCTATATTTCGTTCAATATTTGAATTAGCTTCCATTATTTTTTTATCTATACTATTAAAATCATATTTTTCTTCAATT
>USCV01000049.1 GCA_900553225.1 uncultured Clostridium sp.
TGCTCTTCCGATCTAAATGCTATTTTCATTTATTTGATTTTTTTGATTGGAGTTTTTTATAAGAATAAAAAATTTCTTTTTAGACGATTCTTTTTTTTGATTTAAAGTTTTAATGTATTCAATATAATTATTTGCTATTTCTAAGATTTCTTTTGTTTCTGATTTTAAATTCTCTTTAATTTTAGATATATTTTTCGATAAATCTTCTTTGTTACTCTGTACAATTATTTGAATATCAAAATTACATATTTTTAAAAATGTTTTATAAGAATTCAAAATTGCTTCTTTCTCTAAGTTTGACTTGAGATTATAATTAATTGGTTTTACTTCAATTATCTTCATATATGAGTGATTTTTCATTTTTATGATTCCATCTTCTAGTATTTCTTCAAATGGTAACCATTTTTGTATTGATTCAATATTTTTATTAATGATTCTCTTCCTTTCATTTATTTTATGTTTTTTATTATGCCATAGTAAGTGAAATATGTCAACTTTTTTCGTATATCATAATTCGACAATCTTCGACATTTGATGTTTATTTATATCTTTTTTAATTTATTTTAAATTTATGAATAAAAAAAAACATATTACACATAATACTAATATAAGGTTAATATTAGTTGAACTAAGAGTATAATTAGATTTATTTATTAGTTTAATTATATTCGAGCAAAGATGAAATTTAGCTAACTTTATATTGGTTATATTTTTTCGGCGACGAGAGTATATTATTTGTATGTAAGCTATAATTTTTAATATGGTTAAATTATAGGTGATATATTCGAAGTTACGATTATTCTTATATGTGACATGGTTATTATTAGTCCTATAATTCTGGATGAATATAGTTATTAAATATGTATTAATAGTCAAGCAATTGATTAATATATGTGGTGTATAGCTTATTTATATAGGAATATATATTAGGTTAAAAATTATGTATATTAGTTTTAGCTGAAGATTAATATTAGCTTTATGATAATAGCAGATAATTAAAAATAATTATCTGCTATTAAAATTTAAATATCTAAATTTTTAACATATTTTGCATTTGATTCAATAAATTCTCTTCTTGGTCCTATTTCGTCTCCCATTAATATTGTGAATATTTCGTCTGCCTTTATTGCATCTTCAAGCTTTACTTTTATTAATATTCTTCTTTCTGGATCCATTGTAGTCTCCCATAATTGTTCAGGATTCATTTCTCCAAGACCTTTATACCTTTGAATTCCTATTCCCTCTCTACCTATTTCTTCAAGTTTTTCATTTAATTCCTCATCAGTATAACAATAAATATCTTTCATACCTCTCTTTGATAATTTATATAATGGAGGTTGAGCAAGATATACATTTCCGTTTTCAATTAATGGTCTCATATATCTAAAGAAAAACGTTAATAATAATGTTCTGATATGAGCACCGTCTACATCAGCATCTGCCATAATAATTACTTTTCCATATCTGATTTTAGTAATATCAAATTCAGCACCTATTCCTGCGCCTACTGCTAAAATTACGGGTTGTAATTTTTCATTATTATATATCTTGTCAGCTCTTGACTTTTCAACATTAAGCATTTTTCCCCAAAGTGGTAAAATCGCTTGAAATCTCCTATCTCTTCCTTGCTTTGCACTTCCACCTGCTGAATCTCCTTCGACAATATATACCTCACAAACTTCTGCATTTTTTTCACTACAGTCAGCTAATTTTCCTGGTAATGTTGTCGATTCTAATGCATTTTTTCTTCTGACAAGTTCTCTTGCTTTTCTAGCAGCTTCTCTTGCTCTTGATGCACTAATACATTTTTCTAATATAGATTTTGCTACTGCTGGATTTTCTTCTAAAAATATTGATAATTTTTCGTTAACTATGCTTTGAACTATTCCTGTAACATTACTATTTCCTAATTTAGTTTTTGTTTGTCCTTCAAACTGAGGATCCTTTACTTTAACAGATACAACAGCAGTAATTCCTTCTCTAATATCTTCTCCTTGAAGATTTGAATCTTTTTCCTTTAATATATTATGTGATTTTGCATAATCATTGAATGTTTTAGTTAAGGCTCTTTTAAATCCTTCTAAATGTGTTCCTCCTTCTATTGTGTTAATATTATTAACAAATGTATATATATTTTCCGAATATGAACTTGTATATTGAAATGCAATCTCTACAGGAATCTCCCCATCTTTTTCTATATAAACAGGTTGTGGATGTAATTTTTCCTTATTTTTATTTAAATATTCGACAAATGAATTTAATCCACCTTCAAAACAAAATTCTGCTTTTTGAGAAGTTTCTCCTCTTTGATCTTCTATTGTAATTTTTAATCCCTTAGTAAGGAATGCCATTTCTCTGAATCTATTTTCCAATGTTTCATAATCATATTCTAAAGTTTCAAAAATAGTATCATCAGCTAAAAATCTTACTTTTGTACCTGTTTTATTAGAATCGCCAATTCTTGTTAACTTTTCTACAGTCTTACCTCTTTTAAATTTCATTTCATAGATTCCACCATCTCTTTGAATTGTAACTTCTGCCCATGTTGATAGTGCATTTACAACAGATGCTCCAACACCGTGAAGTCCTCCAGATACTTTATATCCACTATCTCCTCCAAATTTTCCTCCAGCATGTAAAACTGTATATACTGTTTCCGCCGCTGAAATGTGAGTTTTAGGATGAATATCTACTGGAATACCTCTACCATTATCTTCAACACTAATTATATTTCCCTTTTCAATAATAATATTAATATTGGTACAGTATCCTGCTAACGCTTCATCAACACAATTATCTACAATTTCATACACCAAATGGTGTAGACCTCTAATTGAGACACTTCCAATATACATACCTGGTCTTTTTCTAACGGCTTCTAATCCTTCTAATACTTGAATCTGTTCTGCTCCATATTCATGTTGAAATTTTTCCATTATATATCATTTCCTTTCTACATATGCTTATAAAATATAAGCATAATTATTTATCTTTCTGTATTATAGTTAGAAATTATAAATACTTATGTAGCATCTTTATACTTTACTAACAATAATTATCTATAAAATATTTTTATTATCAGATCAAACATTTCATAATACATTTTTATATTATGTAAATTGTTCGATTATTTTTCCTTTTTTAACATTAAAACAACTATAGTCACTTTTATCTATATTTATTTTATCAGTACAAGTTATAATAACTTGTACTTTATCAATAAATTTTATAAAACTCTTTCTTCTTTTTTCATCTAATTCAGACATAAAGTCATCTAAAAGAAGTATTGGATATTCACCAATTTCATCATATATTACTTGTAATTCTGAAATTTTGAGTGATAATACCGACGTTCTAAACTGTCCTTGAGAACCATAAATACTTATTGGTTTATTATTTATATATATTTCAAAATCATCTCTATGTATACCTTTTGATGTTACTCCTCTAATTATGTCTACACGTCTATGTTCTTTTAATAGATTAATAAATTGTGATTTGTTTACATAACTGGTGTTGAAGGATATCTGTATTTCTTCCTTATTATCAGTTATGTTTTTATGTATTATGTTAATTTTATCTTTTATTTTTTTAATAAACTCTGTTCTATATTTATATACTTTATCTGCATACTCTGCTAATTTTTCATCCCAAATATCTAACATATCTTCTGACTTATTTTCTATTTTAATTTGCCTTAAATATATATTTCTTTGTTCCAATATTTTCAAATACATATTTAAATCATAAATATATGCTGGTCTTAATTGACCAATTAACATGTCCAAAAAATGTCTTCTATTGGCTGGTCCGTTTTTTAGAATTCCGATATCTTCAGGTGTAAATGTTACAACTACAATATTTCCAATTAATTCACTTAATTTATTTATTTTAATTCCATTAAGTTTTATGGATTTCTGTTTAGATATATCTATATTTATTTCTCCATCGCGATCTCTTTTTTTATATTTTACATTTACACTTGCTTGTTCTTCTCCTATATAAATTAAATCTTTGTCTTTCCTTGTTCTAAAAGATTTTCCTATAGCACATACATATATTGATTCTAATATATTTGTTTTTCCTTGTGCATTATCTCCATAAAATATATTAATTCCATCATTTAATTTAATTTTTACCTTCTTATAATTTCTAAAATTAGTTAGTTCAATATCACTTATTAACATATTGTGCCTCAATTGTGGAAAACTATTTTGTTTTTAATCTTTCAATCGAATTGGAAGTATCATATATATATAATCTCCCTCTTCAACTGGTCTAATAATACAAGGTGAAATATTACTTCCAAAATCAATAAATACTTCTTCATCATCAATGGCTCTTAATGCATCCAAGAAATATTTTGGATTAAATCCTACCTCCAAATTTTTACCTTCTGTAGATACATATATTTCTTCTTTTGCATCACCAGTTTGGTTTGTACATGAAATTGTAACCTTTCCAATATCTATAGTTACTTTTACTGGATATTTTTTTTCTTTTTCTATACTTGATGATGAAATTAAACTTATTCTTTCAAAACAATTTTGAATTACATTTTTATTAACTCTTATTCTAGTTTCCCAACTCTCTGGTATTACACTTGAATAATTTAAAAATTCTCCATCTAATAATCTAGTAACAATTTTACAATCTTCCATTTCAAAAAGTGCTTGATTTTTTGCAATTCCTATTTTTATTGTATCAAATGAATCCAAAATTATTTTATTAATTTCATTTAATGTTCTTCCAGGTATTACTGCTGTAAAATCATTAATCTTATTTTGTAAAAATTTATTTTTCCATGCTAATCGAAATCCATCTACAGCTACTAAATTTAATTTATTATTAGAAATTTCAAATAAACATCCAGTAAATATTGGTCTATTTTCTTCTGTACTTACTGCAAATATTGTTTTTCTTATCATATCTTTTAATGTATTTTGTTCTATTTCAATCGAATTTTCTATATTTATTTGTGGTAACTCAGGAAATTCTGTAGGATTCATAGTTGCTAATTTATATAATGAGCCTTCACACTCTATTACTAATAAGTTTTTTTCATTTAATGTTATATTAATTTCTGTATCTGGTAACTTTCTTATTATTTCACTAAACATGATAGCATTTACTACTGTGGCACCTTGTTGTTTTACATCACATTCTATAATATATTCAATTCCTATTTCTAAATCATAGGTAGTTAATTTTACTTCATTGTCATTTGTTTGAATTAATATTCCTTCTAGTACAGGCATCGTTGTTTTAGAAGCTACAGCTTTTGTTACGGAATTAAGAGCTTTAAGTATTTTATCCTTCTCACAAATTATTTTCATTTTTCATCGTCTCCTTTTATAATAATTAAATATTTATAGCAGTAGTAGTATTAGGTATTGTGGATTATGTGGATAACTATGTGTAAAGTTTATTTCCCTATAAAAAATCATGTTGATAGTTTTGTGGAAAAAAACAAAAGTTATCTACAGGTAAAAAAATTTAATGTGGAAAATTGAGTTATTAACAAGTTATTAACAAGTTATTAACATAGGGGTGTGTATAGTCAAGTTCCTCTTTCCGTAAGAAGAATTTGACATATTTTTTACAAACATTTATTTTTCAAACATTAATTTATAAAATTAAATAAAATGATGCATTTTATTAGGCTTTATCTGTTATTAAAATGTTTTTCACACTTTCCACAATCAATTTCGTATTTTGATTTTCTTTTATTTCTTTTTCAATTTTATTACATGCGTGCATTACTGTTGTATGATCTCTTTTTCCAAAGTCTTTTCCTATTTGA
The DNA here is from genome assembly GCA_900553225.1 of uncultured Clostridium sp. GTDB lineage: Bacteria > Bacillota > Clostridia > TANB77 > CAG-508 > CAG-492. The sequence goes on from USCV01000049.1 coordinate 5,804, forward strand.
GGTAAAGACATTTGTGCAACATTTCTACACAAGTACATTGCGATTTGTCTCGGAAATGCAATATCATTAGAACGTTTTGAACCCTTTAATTCTTTTGCACTTATATTAAAATATTTTGCAACAGTTTCTTGTATAAATTCTGACGATATTACTTTATCCTGTTGAGATACAATATCATTAATTGCTTTTTCAGCCATTTCCATGGTAATAGAACTATTAGTTAATGATGACTTTGCTATTAATTTATTTAAAGTACCTTCAAGTTCTCTTATATTAGAATTTATTCTATTTGCAATATTGGATAATATTTCATCATCAATAATGATATTATCTAATTGAGCTTTTTTTCTTAAAATTGCTAAACGTGTTTCATAATCTGGATTTGATATATCAGCAATAAGTCCCCATTCAAAACGTGACTTTAAACGATCTTCTAACAATTGAATATCTTTTGGAGGTCTATCACTTGAAAGTATAATTTGCTTTCCACTTTCATGTAATGTATTAAAAGTATGAAAAAATTCTTCTTGAATTCTTTCTTTTCCAGCAATAAATTGAATATCATCTATTAGTAAGACATCGATATTTCTATACTTTGTTCTAAATTGTTCATTTTTATTATCTTTTATTGCATTAATTAATTGATTTGTGAATTTTTCAGAAGTTACATATAAAATTTTAGATTCTCTATTGTTTCTTAATATACTATTACCGAATAGCATGCATTAAATGCGTTTTACCAAGTCCAACTCCTCCATAAATAAATAATGGATTATAAGATGTGGCAGGAGCTTCAGCAACAGCAAGTGCAGCAGCATGTGCAAAACGGTTATTATTACCAACTACAAAAGTATCAAATGTATACTTTGGGTTTAAAGTTGGATTTGAATATCCAACTTTATTATCTGGTATTATAGTATCTGGTTCTATATCCTCTGGTATTTCTTCTTTTGAAACAATAGAAACATTGCAATCTTTATTAGTAATATATTTAAAAGTATTTTGAAGTAAATCGTGATATCTTGCTTCAATTGCATCTTTTTGAAAAGTGGATGTAGCTAATAAAATTATGTTACCATTATCTGCACTTTGAATTTCCAAGTTTTTTATCCAAGTTTCATAAGATATTTTTGTTGTTTCATCTTTTAATAATTCTTTTGCTTTTGTTAAAAGTTCATTTAATTCAGTTTGCATATTATTTCAGTCCTTCCAAAATCCTAAAATTGCTTATCGAATAATTGGACTTATCCACAAATTTATCCACATATGTTGATAAATATCCACATATGTGGAAATGCCAGATAAATAGGAATCCATCTATTTTTCGATACGGAATAATATCACAATATTCCAAGATTTTCTATATAATATCAAATAATATGTGGATAAGTCAATATAAAAAGAAAATTTATTTTATTTTGCTTGGAACTATTGACATAAATGATAATGTTAATGTATAATTGTAACATTGATGAAATAAAATGAAACAATCCGTGTAAGACGGTATATATACAATAGGAGGTGCAATAATGAAAAGAACTTTTCAACCAAAAAAGAGACAAGAACAAAAAGAACATGGCTTTATGAAAAGAATGAAAACTAAAGCCGGAAGAAATGTACTAAAAGCTAGACGTGAAAAAGGAAGAAAAAAAATTAGTGCTTAATATTTGGGGCCATATTAATAATGTGGCTCTTTTTACAATAATATGATAAAGAGTGAGTTTTATGAAAAAGGTAAAAACATTAAAGAAAAACTATGAATTTAAAAATGTTTTAAACAAAGGAAAATTTTATATTGGGAATCAAATAACTGTATACATAAATACAAATCATGTTAATAAAAATATAATTGGAGTTGCTGTAAGTTCTAAGATTGGAAAAGCAGTTAAACGAAATCATATTAAAAGATTAATACGAGAAGCATTTTATAAAATTAGAAATCAAATTAAAGGTGGACATGATATCGTCTTTGTTTGGAACAAAAAAGTCGACATAAAGTCTGCAAATTATTATATTATTAAAAAAGACATGGAAAAAATATTTAAAAAGGCTAAAATATTTAATTAAGAAAGTTGAAAATGAAGAAAGTATTATTATTTATAATAAAGTTATACAAAAAATACATATCACCTATATTTAAGATTAGGGGCGTTGAATGCAAATATTATCCTTCTTGTTCTGAGTACACAAGGCAAGCAATAGAAAAGTATGGTTGTATAAAAGGAATATTTCTGGGAGGAAAAAGAATATTGAAATGCAATCCATTTTCTAAAGGGGGATATGATCCATTAAAATAACGGAGGAGAAAGTATGTTTTTAGCAGAGATATTTGGTTATTTACTAAACTTTTTATATGATCTTTTGCATAGTTATGGAATATCTATTATTATATTTTCGATAATAGTTAGGATTATTCTTATTCCAATAACAATAAATCAGCAAAAGTCAATGAAAAAAACAAATAAAATTCAGAAGGAAATAAAGATAATACAGAATAAATACAAAAACAATCCTGAAAAACTAAATCAGGAAACAATGGAGTTATATAAAAGAGAAAAAATGAATCCATTATCAGGATGTTTTAGTGCGATTATCCAGATTTTTATTATCTTATCTGTATTTTGGCTTGTAAGTTCGCCTTTAACTTATATGAAAAAAGTTAAAGAATTAGATATTTACAAAGAATATGAAACAAAAGTTGCAGAAAATAGCTCAACGAAATCTAGTTATAAAGAAATTGCTATGATAAATCTAGTAGAAAAAGACTACATACAAATTTCTGAACAATTAAAAAATGAAAATATTGAAAATAAAGAGGAATTGGAAAACAAAAGGAACGAATTAAATAAATTGAGAATTAATATGAATTTTTGCGGAATTGATTTAAGTAAAGTTCCAACACAAAGTTTAAATGACTTTAAAGTTTATATTATACCGATTTTATATGTTTTATCTTCTTTTATATCTATAAGATTAACCACAAATTCACAAAGCAATGAGAATAATACAAATAAAGAAAATGAAAATTCTACTGAAATTGATGCAATGCAAAGTATGAATAAGAGTATGTCATATATGATGCCAATTATGTCTGTATCGATTGCTGCAGTTGCACCATTAGGTTTAGCACTATATTGGCTTATAAGTAATATTTTAATGATAATAGAAAGATTGATAATAAAAAAGATTTTTGATTCTAAGGGGGAAGAAAAAAATGACTGAAAGTATTATTTCCGAAGGAAAAACAACTCAAGAAGCTATTGAAAACGGACTAAAAAAGCTTAATGTTACTAAGGACAAGGTTGAAATAAATATTATTGAGAACACAGAAAAAAGAAGTTTTTTTAGTATTTTAACCCCAAGAGTTGTTAAAGTTGAACTTAGATTAAAAGAAAATATTATACAAAAATCTAATCATAATAATAAAAATGAAA
>USCV01000050.1 GCA_900553225.1 uncultured Clostridium sp.
GAAATGAGGAAAAACATATGTTAATTAAATATATTTTTATTTTAAAGCCAAGATTATAAAAGGGGCTTTATTTTTTTGCACAAATACAAGCCCTTTTGAATATTAATTAATATAGCAGGAGTATTGGAACTCTTACAAAAGGAGGAACTTATATGTGTGAAAAAGTTAATTTTAATGTTATTGAAAAAAACAAATACGAAAATATAGATGATATTACAAAATATATAAATAGTATTGTTAATAGATTAATTATAAAAGAATTTGCGAAGAGCGTTGATTAAAACTACTTGTTATTGTATAATGAGGTTGTACAAAATGAGTAGTTTACCGATTGGAGGGTAAACTTATGAGAGTGGCAATTTATTGTAGGCTTTCTCGCGAAGACGATGACAAACTTCATGAAAACGATGAAAGCGAAAGTATCCAAAATCAAAAATCTATGCTAATCAATTATGCAATAGAAAGGAGTTGGGATATTTATAACATTTACTGTGATGAGGATTATTCTGGAATCGACAGTGAAAGACCTGAATTTAATAAATTATTAGAAGATGCTAAAAGCCATAAATTTGATATTGTACTTTGTAAAACTCAAAGCAGATTCACTCGTGATATGGAAATAGTTGAAAAATACTTACATAATAAATTTATCGAGTGGAATATTCGTTTTGTAAGTCTTGTAGATCATGTTGATACTTTAGATAAAGGAAATAAGAAATCAAGACAAATCAATGGTTTAGTCAATGAGTGGTATTTAGAGGATTTATCAGAAAATATCAGGAAGACATTTGATAGTAAAAGAAAGCAAGGATTACATATTGGCTCTTTTGTGTGTTACGGCTATAAAAGAAGTCCAGAGAATAAAAATAAACTTGTTATTGATACAGAAGTTGCTGATGTTATTAAATTGATTTTTAACCTTTATGAACAAGGAAATGGTGTTACCAAAATTGCTCAAATATTAAACGACAAAGGTATTTTAACACCAACTAAATATAAACAATCACAAGGAATTAACTTTAAAAATCAAGGCAAAAATATTGACTATTGGTGCGAATCTACAGTTAGCAAAATCTTAAAAAATGAAGTTTATATTGGTAATTTAGTACAAGGGTACAACAAAAAAGTTAGTTACAAATCTAAAAAAATGGTAAATCAGCCTAAATCTGAATGGATTATTGTAGAAAACACTCACGAGCCTATTATTACTAAAGAACAATTTTACAAAGTTCAAGAGATTTTTAAAAGTAAAACACGAAGATGTAAAAATGGCGAAGTTCATTTATTTGCTAATAAACTAGTATGCCTAGATTGTGGAACAAAACTCTATAAATGTCAAAATGATAGAGGCTACATTTATTTTTCTTGTAAAGGCTCTAAAAAATTATATGGTACTTGCACAACACATTCTATTGGTTATGAAAATTTAAAAGTATTAGTGACCGAAAAAATTAGAGAGAAAATTTTAGCATTTTATAATTTTGATAATATTTCTGATGATTTATTTGTTTCAAATGATAACTTAAACAAGGCTAAATTATTGCAAAATAAGGTTGAATTATTTTCTAAAGAAATGGAAGATATCAATAAAGCAATAAAAGAACTTTATTTAAACAAAGTAAGTGGTAAAATTCCAGAAGATGTATTTGAAGATTTAAACTCCTCTTTTTTATCTGATAAATCAGCAAAGCAAAAAGAACTAACTAAAACACAAAATGATTTATCTAATTTGAAGGAAAAAGAATTAAACATTAATTTTATAAAAGAACAAAAAGAAAAAATAATTAATCACTTTAAAGATTTTAAAGAACTTAATTATGATATTGTTAATAGCTTTATAGATTATATTGAAATTGGAGAAAAAAACAAAAAAGCAAATTCACAAGATGTTGTGATTCATTGGAATTTTTAAAAAATCATAGTATTTTAAATTAATTTGTGTTATACTATTATTAGAAATTTTTAAAAGAAAGGAACGTGAAAATTATGATTAATGAAAAAAAAGAAATTCTTGCAACAGTTAATACTTTGCCTGATGATACAACTTGGGATGATGCTATCTATACTTTATATCTACATTCAAAATTACAAAAAAGCCAAGATGATATAAAAAATGGTAGAGTAATGACTATTGAAGAGTCTAAAGAAAGGATGAGAAAAAAACATGCAAGTTTTGATGTCAAATGAGGCACATGAAGATATAGATTCTATCTTTGAATATATATCGCGTGACTCTATTAAATATGCAAACGAAACTTCAGAAAATATTTATTCTCGAATATATGAACTAGAAAATGCTCCTTATTTAGGTAGATATGTTCCAGAACTTTTGGACAAGCATTTTAGAGAACTTATTTATAAAAGTTATCGAATAGTTTATGATGTTTCTGAAGATTCAGATACTGTTTACATACATTTTGTCGTTCATGGCAAAAGAAATTTTAAATCATTTTATAAATCTTACATAAAAAATAATTTTTAATTCAAATTATTATTAAATTCTTTTTGGATATATTCCAAACCCACCCCATGGTCTGTATAATATGCACCAAGTCCTGCTTTTTCTAGTTCTTCTGGACATACTCCTTCTGTTAATTGGTGTACAATTGTTCCAACCATTTCTAAGTGTGCTAATTCTTCTGTACCAATATCATTCAATATTGCTTTAGCATTTTGATCTGGCATTCCAAATCTTTGGCTTAAATATCTAAGTGATGCAGCAAGTTCTCCGTCTGGTCCTCCATATTGACTAATTATAAATTTTGCCAAACGTGGATTTGGACATTTTATATTTACTGGATATTCTAATGTTTTATTGTAAGTCCACATTAAAAATTCCCCCTTTCCCATGGCCATGGTTCTTCAAGCCATCTCCATTTATTACATGGAAACATTATAGTTAGTGGTCCATATATTCTTTGATATTTATCTGCTAAATCCTCAAATTTATTACAATACTCCTTATGCAAACATATTGCTTTTTCATCATCTGGATGAGTATCTAAATATAGTCCTAATTCTATTATAGCAAATCTGTAACATTTTAGTTGTTTTGCCATTTCTTCTCTGGTCATTTCTTCGTTTTCTTCACATTGATTTTTTTGTTCAAATTCAAATGTACAATTGCATTTACATTTATCCATAGTATTTGAATTTGCTTGGCTCATTTGGCATCCACAATTTTCATTATTGTTCATCATGGACTGAACTCCTCCTAGCCCTCCTAAATTTGGATTCATTTGGCTATTCCACATATTATTATAGTTCATCATCTATTACATCCCTCCCCAATATCATTTTTTGCTCTAATAAAGGCATTTTCTTCTAATGATTGACATGGAGAATATGGGCTTACAAGCTCTGGAAATATTGTTCCCATCTTTAATCCTACACATGGCACAAAAGTTTTATCCATTGTTTGAATTGGAACATAACTTTGACCAAACATTGGATTTTCTGGAAACATAGATTCTTCTGTATCAAATCCACATCCACAATCATTTTTACTACAGGTACATGTACTCTTGCAGCCACAATTACTTGTGCACTCACATTTAAACTCTGCTGTAGTTCCAACATCATTGCAAATATCTTCAATTACTTTTTCATTGTAATTTTTTTGACAACAACATCTATTATATCTACGATTATACATATTTGATTTCCTCCTTATTTTTATATATTACATTTTATGACAATTCTTCTTATATGGTTACAATAAACATTAAACCTTGTAGATATTCTTAACAGTTCAAAATTTTTAAAATATTTCATAAAAAAAAATAACTAGCTCAAACGCTAATTATTCCTTTTATATTTTTTATTTGCATACTAAATTCTGATTACTCCACCAATTGTTCTATTCATAATATCTTCTTTATTTCCTGGTAAAATTGTTTCTCCTCCTGCAATTGCTACAACATCTCCTGTTTTAACATATCCAGATTCTTTTGCAAGTTCTATTCCTTTTGAAATAATTTCCTTTGCTTTTCCTTCTTCTTTTACAAGAATTGGTGTTACACCCCAAACAAGTCCTAATTGTCTATATGTTTTTTCAGAAGTTGTTACAGCATAAATTGGGCAACATGGCAAGAAACTTGAAATTAGTTTTGGAGTATCTCCACATTCTGTATATGCAAATATAGCTGATGCATTCATTTGTAATGCTGTTGAACATATTGAATGACTTAAATAGAATTCATAATTTTTTGTTTCTAAGTCGTACTCTCTTCTCTTAAATCTTTTTCCATAGTTAATAGATGCTTCTACTGCTGACGCAATTTTGCTCATTGTTTCAACACATATTACTGGATATTTTCCCATAGCGCTCTCCCCAGAAAGCATTATAGCACCTGTACCATCAAATACTGCGTTTGCAACGTCAGAAACTTCTGCTCTTGTTGGTCTTGGATTTTGTGTCATTGATTCTAACATTTGTGTTGCTGTAATTACCATTTTTCCGGCTCTGTTACATTCTTTGATAAATCTTTTTTGAACAATTGGAACTTCTTCCATTGGAATTTCAACTCCCATGTCTCCACGAGCTACCATTATTCCATCTGTTATTTTTAATATTTCATCAAAATTGTCTATTCCCTCTTGGCTTTCAATTTTAGAAATTATTTTGATATCTTTTCCACCATTTTCATCTAAAACTTTTCTAATTGCTCTAACATCATCTGCACTTCTAATAAACGAAGCTGCAATATAATCAAAGTCTGCTTTACATCCATCTATTAAATCTTTAATATCTTTTTCTTTTAATGCTGGTAAGTTAATGTGTGTTCCTGGAATATTAATACTTTTTCTATTTCCTAATTCTCCACCATTCATTACTTTACATACAACATCTTTTCCTTCAATACGATCTACTTCTATTTCTATTTTACCATCATCAATTAAAATAGTAACACCTGGTTTTACATCTTTATATAAATCTTTATATGTTACTGAAACTTTAGTATTATCTCCAATAATTTCGTCATTTACTAAAGTAAATTCATCCTCTGCCTTTAATACTACTGGTGCCTCGTTTAATTTTCCTGTTCTTATTTCTGGACCTTGAGTATCTAATAATAGTGCTACTGGCATATCTACTTCTTTTGCTGCTTGTCTTATTGCTTTAACATATTTTTCTTGATCTTCATATCCACCATGAGAAAAGTTTAATCTTGCTACATTCATTCCTGCAAGTATCATTTTCTTTAGTGTCTCAACATTTTCTGTTGCTGGTCCTATTGTACATACAATTTTTGTTTTTTTCATATAAATTACCTCCAAATTTTTTATACTTTACTTAAAAATGGCAAAATATAAATTAATCTAACATCTGGTATTATAACACTAAAAGGATATGTATTCAAGTGTACACTTGCACTTTTTTACTATATCTTAAGCTTAATTATATTGTTTTTATGTAAAACGTAGTTTCATTATTATTGTTCATAAGTAATTTTTTTAAAATAAACATGTGGTAGAAAATGCTTTAATATTTCTACCACATACTATTTTATCTTTCAATTTAAGTTTTTAATTTTCGGTCCACTTAACTAAATTTAAATTTTCTGAATTTAATATCATTTTATTTTTTGGCATTACTCTAAATGTATATCCATAATCTCCGCCTGTTTTTAATTCTATTTTTGCTTGATAAATAAATTCTCTATTTTCTTCATCTGAACTAATTAGTTTCATTGTTTTTACACAAATTCTTTCGATTATTCCTTGTTGTGAGATTCTTCCACAATAAACTTGTACTTCTACACTATTTATATCAATATTTGGAAGAACTATTTTGCATTTTACATCAAGCAAACTTCCTGCATCTATTGTTATATTATCTGAAGTATCATTTAGTTGAATAATTTTTATATGATTCCAATTTTTATAAATATCAGATTTCCATTCATTAAAACGTGTCACGTTTGATAAATCTTTATAATATTTATTATTAATATCGCATAAAGGTATATAGAATTGATTTGTATAGTCAACAAGCATTCTTGCTGTACTAAATCTAGCTCCGGTAGAAATAATAGAATTTTTCATTATTTGAACCCATTTATCTGATATTTTGTTTTTGTTTCTATTATAATAAGTTTCAATAATTTTATTCTCAAGTGTATAATATATGCTTTCACTATCAAAATTGTCTTGAACATCATAATTTTCATATTCTTCATTTTTTCCTATTGTCCATCCATTTTGCATGTTGTAGCCTTCTGCCCACCATCCATCTAATACACTAAAATTAATTACTCCATTTATAGATGCTTTTTGACCACTTGTTCCAGATGCTTCCATTGGACGTCTTGGATTATTAAGCCATACATCAACACCACTAATTAAATATCTTGACATTGCTATATCATAATCTTCAAGTAAGAAAATTTTTCCCTTAAATTGTGGCTTCATAGATATTTCATGAATATATTTTATTAAATCTTGTCCTGCTTTATCTGCTGGATGTGCTTTTCCTGCAAATATTAATTGCACTGGTTTGTCTTGGTTGTTTAATATCTGTGTGATTCTTTCCAAATCTCTAAAAATTAGTATGGCTCTTTTATATGTTGCAAATCTTCTAGCAAAGCCAATAGTTAAAGCATCAGGGTTAAGGCTTGATACAATACTATTTATTTCATCATATGAATATCCACTTCTTTTTAATCTATTTGTAGTATTTTCTTTAACTAAATTTAATAATTTTTTCTTTCTTTTTATATGTTCTTCCCATAATACATCATTTGGAATATTGTTAATGTTTTCCCATACATTTTCATCAAAAATACGATCTTGCCAAAATGGTATTAAGTACTCATTATATAATTCTTTTAAATTTGATGCAAGCCATGAACATGTATGAACTCCATTTGTAACATACTCAATTGGAGATTCATCTGATGCAATATTAGGCCATATTTCTCCAAAAAGTTCTCTTGAAACAGCTCCATGTAACTTGCTAACACCATTTTTCTTTCCTGCAATTTTTAATGCTAATATTCCCATGTTAAATCCACTTTTATTAACGTCCGCATTAGGTTGCATTCCAAGTTTAAAAAATTCTTCCTTTGTTATTCCAAATCTTGTCCAGTAATTTTTAAAGTATTTTTCAACTAAATCTAGTGGGAAGATATCATTTCCAGCTGGAACTGGTGTATGTGTCGTAAAGAGAGTTTGACTAGATACTATATCTTTTGCAATTGAAAATGAAACCTTCTTTTCGTTCATTATTGTTTTAATAAGTTCTAATATTAAGAAAGATGAGTGTCCTTCATTCATATGGTAAACAGTTGGGTTTAGTCCAAGCACTTTTAGTAAATTTGTTCCTGCCATTCCTAAAACAATTTCTTGTTTAATTCTCATTTCTTGGTCTCCACCATAAAGTGTTAAAGTAACATCTCGATATTCTTCTGAGTTTTCATCAATATCAGAATCTAATAAATATAATTTTACTCTACCAACATTTACTTTCCATACTTTTAAGTATAGTTTATCATTTGGGAATTTTACATAAATCAATAAGTCTTTACCCTCATGATCTTTTACAGCTTCCATTGGAAGTACAGAAGGGTCAATTTTTCTATATTCTGTTTCTTGATTTCCATCTTTATTGATTTTTTGATGAAAATATCCATTTTTGTAAAATAGTCCAACTGCAACTAATGGGATTCCTAAATCACTTGCAGATTTTAGATGGTCACCAGATAATATTCCAAGACCTCCTGAATAGATAGGAAGTATTTCATCTAGCCCATATTCTGCTGAAAAATATGCAATTAGATTTTCTTTGTTATTTGGATATTTTTTTGAAAACCAAGTATTTCTACTATTCATATATCCTTCAAAATCAGCTTCAATTTTGTCATATTGCTTTATAAATACTGGATTGTTTATTGCATCTTCCAATTTTTCTTGAGATACTTGTTTTAAAAAATTTATAGGATTCTTTTCTATTCTTTCCCATAAATCAATATCAATCATTTTAAATAATTTTAAAAAATCTGTATTCCATGACCACCATAGATTATTTGCAATTTTATTTAATTTTTCAATTCTTTTTGGTAATTGTGGAATTACTGTAATTCTATTAAAAACGTACATTTTTTCCTCCTTCGTTTCTCTTTATGAGTTTCTCATTAGTATTGTCTTTATATATTATCTATTAACGTTATCAATTTGTCAAATAATTTGTGACTTTTTTATAGATTTATTTTTTCAATATAAAAACATCAAAAAAATCAACCTTCTACAGTTGATTTCTAGGTTTTCGTCTAGGGCGACGATATAATCTTTTGGTGGGCAGTCCTGGATTCGAACCAGGGAACTCGTATGAGGTCAGATTTACAGTCTGATGGTTTTAGCCACTCACCCAACTACCCAAATATTTATTTTTGCATAAAATGGTGCGCCCTCAAGGATTCGAACCTTGGACCCACCGGTTATGAGCCGGTT
>USCV01000051.1 GCA_900553225.1 uncultured Clostridium sp.
ATTAAATTTTAAAACAACAAGCTTATATATATAAAATATTTTATATATAAGATTGTCCCCTTGAATAATAAAAAATCATCTACCTTTTAATAACTCTACTTGCAGGTACACCAACAACTGTAACATTATCATCTGTAGAATCAAGTACTACAGTTCCAGCTCCAATTTTTACATGACTACCAATTTTTATTGGGCCGAAGGACTTTTGAACCAGCACCAATAAGTACATCATCTCCTACATCAGGATGTCTTTTATATTTATCTTTTCCAGTTCCTCCTAAAGTAACTTGATGATAAATTGTACAATCATTACCAACAGTTGCAGTTTCTCCAATTACAATTCCCATTCCATGATCAATAAACAACCTCCTTCCAATTTTGGCTCCTGGGTGAATTTCAATCCCTGTAAAAAATCTTGCAATTTGAGAAATTACTCTTGCAATAAAAAATAATTTATGGTTATAAAAGAAGTGTGCTATTCTATAAAAAACAAGTACATGAAATCCTGGATATAGAATAATTACTTCTAATATATTTCTTGCAGCTGGGTCTTTCTTTTTTATATTTTCAGCATCTTCATATAATTCTTTAAGAATTTTAATCACAAAATCAATTCCTTTCTCACATAAGTCTCAATATATTTTATGTTTTTAACTAATTTTATGATACAAAATATATTTTTTTACATTATATAATTTATATAGAATTTAATAAAAAATATTCAAAGTTATTAATAGGGTAGAGAAATAACAAAATTATTATTGTCCCTCCCATTGCACCGTACGTACGGGTCTCGTATACGGCACTACATTTATATAGTTTAATTACAAACTACTAAGATAATATTCCAAAGGATTGACCAAACCGGGTCTTTCCTTTGTTTTTATATTTAAAACTCTTGGATTTAAGATAAAGTTAACCACATTCATACTACATCTTTTATACCAACCTAGTCTTGCATTAGCAACTTTAAATATTTCTTCTTCGTTAAATCCATTTCTGAATTTGTTGTTTATTTTATTAAGATTTGTATATATTGTTTTTGGCTTCTTCCATTGTTTTATAATAATTACTCTTACTTTATGTCTTAGCCAAGTTTCATATTCTTCCATGAACACTTCCATATTTCCTATTGTTGATGCTTTTACTAATCCATTATCCCTGCTCTAAGAAATAATCGAATTAAATGTAGGGTATGACTATCATTTAGATATTCTAAGGCTTTCTCTATTGCTAAATGGCAACTTCTATTTGGTCTAAATCCATATGAATTATTGCTAAATATATTTTCATATATTGGTATTAGTTTCTGGGCTATTGCTTGTTGTATTACTCTGTCTACAACTACCGGTATTAATCTCTTCAATTAATTTCATTTAGTTTGTTGCTCCTCTCTCTATTCATAAATTTATTCAAGAACATCTCCTTACTCTTCATCAAATTAGAATTACGATTTCTAATTATATTGATTATCCCTCATTTCAGATTACTTGAACATTGCTTATAGTGATTTGCACTATATAAACATTAAGTCCTTTAGTATTATCTCTAATACCTACTATGACCTCAGCTGACTCCCTAACTATTTGCTTTTTATTGCACATATTTCTATGCGTTAGGGTCTCCCAGGGTAAGACATTAATCTTTCATTCCACAACCTCTTGATTTACTATTTTGGTTATACGTTTACCTTTTGGATTTTGATTTGATATGCAATCTTATCCTCCTCATAGCCTTTATTATCAAGTTTCTGTTCGTAGGCTCAAAATTTTGCTACCCCACTTCCTTCATCCCAACATTACTGTTTTCGACTTGTGGTTCACTACACTTGGCGGTAAATACCTGTGGCTGGACTTTCACCAGCAAGATTAATGCCATGCCTGTCACACATATTAAGCAGGTTAAATATTTTTATTTAACCTGCCCCTTTATTTTTTATTCCATTTTTTCTTTTATTCTCATTAATGTATTTAATGCATCTATTGGTGTTAATTCATTTATGTTTATTTTATCAATTTCTTGTGCTATTTCTGCAAGTTTATAATTAAATAAATCAAATTGTCCATTTACTGCTTTTTTATCTTCTTTTTCTTTTACTTTTTGATTTATTAAATTTTTTCTTTCTAAACTTTTTAATATTTCATTTGCCCTTTTTGTAACATTTTGTGGAACCCCAGCGAGTTTTGCAACATGCACACCATAGCTTTCGTCTGTACCACCTTCTACAATTTTCCTTAAGAAAATTATATCTTCGCCTTTTTCTTTTACAGCAATAGAATAGTTTTTCACTCCTTCTAATTTACTTTCAAGTTCTGTTAGTTCATGATAGTGTGTTGCAAATAAAGTTTTTGCTCCACATTTTTCTTTATCAGATATATATTCTGCTACTGCCCAAGCAATAGAAAGTCCATCATATGTTGAAGTTCCTCTTCCTATTTCATCTAATATAACAAGACTATTTTTTGTTGCCTCTCTTAAAATTGTAGCAACTTCCATCATTTCTACCATAAAAGTACTTTGTCCCATACTTAGGTCATCTGAAGCACCTACTCTAGTAAAGATTTTATCTACCACTCCAATTTTAGCAGAACTTGCTGGTACGAAACTTCCAATTTGAGCCATTAATGTGATTAAAGCAACCTGTCTCATGTAAGTTGATTTTCCAGCCATATTAGGACCTGTTATTATTGCAAGTCTATTATTTTGTGTATCTAAATACGTATCATTTTGAACAAAGCTTCCAGCTTGCAACATTTTTTCAATTACTGGATGTCTTCCATCTTTTATATCTATTTCTCCACCATTATCTACAATTGGCATAACATAATTTTGTTCTTCTGCAACTGTTGCTAGAGAACATATTACATCTAAAGTTGCAATTATATTGGCTGATTTTTGAATTCTATGGATTTGCTCTTCAATTTTTCCTCTAATTTCAACAAAAGTATTATATTCTAATGTTACTACTTTTTCTTCTGCTCCTAAAATCTGATTTTCAAGGTTTTTGAGTTCTTCAGTAACATATCTTTCACAGTTTGTAAGTGTTTGTTTTCTTATATATCTGTCTGGTACTTGAGATAAATTTGATTTAGTAACTTCAATAAAATACCCAAACACCTTATTAAATCCAACTTTTAAACCTTTTATTCCTGTTTTTTCTTTTTCTTCTGATTCTAAATTGATAATCCACGTTTTTCCTTCTGTTGTTGCTTTTTTTAATTTATCTATTTCTTCATTATAGCCTAATTTTATTAATTCTCCTTCTTTTATTGTAATTGGTGGCTCATCTACAATAGATTTCTCTATTAATTCATAAATATCTTGTAAAGTATCTAACTCCTCATATAATCCAGTTAAATATGTTGAGTTTACATTTGATAAGATTTTCTTGATTTCTGGTAACTGTTTTGCAGAGTTTTTAAGCGATATTAGATCTCTTCCATTCGCACTTCCATATGAAATCTTAGCTGCTAATCTTTCTATATCATATACTTTTTTTAAATTCTCTATAATTTCACCTTTTAGTATAATATTTTCTTTTAGCTCTTTAACCGCTTCTAGCCTTTTATTAATTTCACTTGAATCTATCAGTGGGTCATTTATCCATCTTCTAAGTAATCTTCCTCCCATTGAAGTTGATGTTTTATCTAGCACCCAAAGAAGAGTTCCTTTTTTAGTTTTGTCTCGCATTTTTTCTATTAATTCTAAATTTCTTCTTGCATTTACATCAAGTGCCATATATTTAGTTGTTTCATACACTTTAATTCTATGAATATGATCAAGTTTCGTTTTTTGAGTATCGTTTAAATACCTAAGAAGTCCATTTATAGCACAAACCATTACCGCTTTTTCTTTTAAGTTTTTTATTTTTTCATTTTTTTCATTTATAAAGTCATAATTTAACTCTAAATTATCAAACTCTTCTATAAAATTCGATTCATCCTGTTTTGAAATATATAAATCAAATCTTTCTTTTATTTTTGCTATCTCTTGCGAAGAAGAAGTCATCATATCATTTGCAATTATTTCTGCAGGTGAAAATCTAGAAATTTCATCTAATAGTTTTGGAAAATTATTAGTATCTTTAATTTCTGATGCATAAAAATCTCCTGTTGATATATCACAAATTGCAATTCCAAAGAAAATTCCTGTTTTAAATATTGACATTATGTAGTTGTTTTTCTTTTCTTCTAGCAAATTTGATTCCATAACAGTTCCAGGCGTTACAACTCTTATTACATCTCTTTTTACTATTCCCTTTGCTTGTTTAGGATCTTCTAATTGCTCACAAATTGCCACTTTGTAACCTTTTCCAATTAATTTTGCAATATAATTGTCTGCTGCATGATATGGAATTCCACACATTGGTGCCCTTTCTTCTTGTCCACAATCTTTGCCTGTTAAAGTTAATTCAAGTTCTCTTGAGACTGTTATTGCATCATCAAAAAACATTTCATAAAAGTCTCCTAAACGATAAAATAAAATACTATCTTTATATTTATTTTTTGTATCTAAATAATGCTGCATCATTGGCGAAAATTCTGCCATCTTCATTCCTCCTCACATCTTGCTATTTGCATATTTCCCCTTTTAAGTACCACATATGTTCTGATATTATATTCATTTTCACAATGTTTCCAATTAAAGTTTCTTCTCCTTCAAAATTTACAACTTTATTTGTATCAGTTCTTCCTGTTAAAATATTGCTATTTGTCTTGCTCTTTCCTTCAACTAAAACATTTTGCTGTGTTCCAATGTATTTTTTATTGTTTAATTCTATTTGACTTTCTACTAGTGCTTTTAGTCTATTAAATCTTTCATGTTTTATTTCTTCTGGAACTTGATTTTCCATTTTATCCGCTGGTGTTCCAACTCTTCTTGAGTATATAAACATAAATACCTGTTCAAAGCAGACCTTTCTTACAACATCTAAAGTATCTTCAAAATCTGCTTGTGTTTCTCCTGGAAAACCTACTATAATATCTGTTGAAAATTCAACATCTGGAATTTTCGCTTTCATTCTTTCTACTAAATTTAAATATTGTTCTTTTGTGTATTTTCTATTCATTGTTTTTAATACTCTACTACTTCCAGATTGTAGTGGCAAATGAATAATCTTGCATACTTTTTGACAGTCTCTAATTGCATCTATTACATCATCTGTAAAATCTTTCGGATGTGGAGAAACAAAACGTATTCTTTCAATCTTCTCTATTTTATTTATTTCTCTTAAAAGTTCTGAAAACTTGTAGATTCCTAGATTTCCGTTTCCTTTATATGAATTAACATTTTGTCCTAATAATGTTACTTCTTTGTAGCCCTCTTCACTTAATTGTTTTACTTCGTTAATAATATCTTCTGGATCTCTGCTTCTTTCTCTTCCTCTAACATAAGGTACGATACAATATGTACAAAAGTTGTTGCAACCATTCATTATTGTTACAGATGCCTTTATCTTATCGTTTCTTTTTATTGGTAATCCTTCAATTACTTCACCATCTATATCTAAAATATCTTCTATTCTTTTTTCTTCTAAAATGACTTTATATAAATCTTCTGGAAATTTATGTAGGGTATGTGTTCCAAAAATCAAATCAAAGAACGGATAACTTTTTCTTAGCTTTTCTTGTATATGTTTTTCCTGCATCATGCAACCACCAATTGCTATAATAGTTCCTCTCTTTTCTTTTATTTTTTTTACCTCCCCAAGTTTGCCAAATAACTTATCTTCAGCATTTTCTCTTACACAGCATGTATTAAATACTACTAAGTCTGCTTCTTCTAATGTATTAGTTTTATTATATCCCATTTTTTCTATCATTCCACATATTTTTTCTGAATCATTTTCGTTTAGCTGACAGCCCATTGTTAATATAAAATATTTTAAATTTTTTCCTTCGTTTATTTTATTTACTTTTTCTAAATAGTTTGATTCATTAATTTTTTCTATTTTATTCACTTTTATTCCTCCAATTTCCATACTATTTTATGATAAAATAGGCTTTTTTTCAAGTGATTTAAATTTATTTATGCAAAAAAATAACCAAAGCCTATTTCACATTTGTGAATTTTAGCTTTGGTCTTTCCAATATTATCTACCTCTTTCTTTTTTGTAATTGTTGCATTTACCTACAACACATGCATCGCAATTAGTACCAAAAGTTTCGTATCCTTGTTCAATAAAATCAAGAATTTCAATTCCTTTTCCAAATTTCCGAACTTTTTCGCAACCTCCTTCTTCCTCTGATGCTGCCGACATTTTTTCACACGTACAAAATGTTGACGCACATTGGTGTTTTCCAAACATTGTACTTCCGACAAGGTTTGTATTTTTAGGAATTTGGGTCCAATACAATTTTCCATCATGTTTCAAAACAAATGATGGTATTCCCTCATCACGTATTTTAGACAACTTGTCCTTTGTTACTTGCTTTAAGATAAAGTCCTGAAATTTTCTTCCAATAATTCGATCGCCTTCCAAACTAACCTCCATCAAAGTTAAAACCAATATTTTTCCTACCGATGTTCCTCTTAAGCTTGGATTTTTAAATACTGTTGTTGCCATACTGACTCTCCTTTTTTGATAATACTGGCGAGATATAAATCTCATTTTCAATGTTCTTTTAAGTACAACTGTACTATAAATTATATATTAACACTTTATGTTAATATTGTCAATATTTTTAAAAAAAGAACTTAGATTATATCCTAACCTAAATTCCTTTAAAGCTTTTTTACTATGCAATACCATATTTTTTCTTAAATCTATCTGCTCTACCACCTGTTGTTTCTCTTTTTAAATTACCTGTCCAGAATGGATGACATTTTGAACAAATATCAACTTTCATATCTTTTTTTGTTGAATTTGTTGTTATTACATTTCCACATGCACATGTAATTGTTGTTTCTCCATAATTTGGATGTATTTCTTCTCTCATTTTGCATTCACCTCTCCTTACTGAAAATAAAACTACCGTTTACCATTTTAACATATTCTTTATTATATTTCAATACTTTATTTAACTTTATTTTTAAAATTTTATTTATTTATCATTTCTATGCTCATATGTATATTTTGCAGATGATTCAAGTTCATCTTTAAGTGGTACTTTTGTTACTAATTTATTTACAATGTTAAATAAACAAGCTATTATAAAAACAAATAATACTATTTTTTTCCATACTTTAGCTACCATAATAATTCTCCTTATTAAACAACCATATATTTATTATACTATTTTTTTCTGTTTTGTCAACTTGATTTTTATCAGAATTCTATAATTGATTTTTGTTACAAATTTATAATTAATTAAGTTTATACGTATATTTTATGTTATTTTTGAAAAAAATATTATTAAAATTTATTTTTAGAGGTTAATATGAAAAAAAGATATTTAAGAATTTTAATTTTA
>USCV01000052.1 GCA_900553225.1 uncultured Clostridium sp.
TTTATTTTATCTATCTAACTTCTAAAAATATTTCTCTTTATTTTTATTTGACCCTTTACTTTTCGATATAACCACTTGTTTTTTCTGTGTACATATTATCTGTTATAGATTTATATCTTTCTCCTTTGTAATCATCAGTGAATCCATTATATGCCTTATAAATTTCTCCAGTATCTGTATCGTATACCCTTTCATAGCCTAATGTAGCATCGCTTTGCTTTTGACTCATTATATCGTAACTTTTTTGTCTATTTTCCCATGCATTCATATAAGAGTCAAATGATTTTTGTATTGAAGCATTTAATGCAAGTGCTTGTTTAGTTTGTGTATTACCGTCATCTATTGTTTGCTTTACATAACTATCACTAAATTCTATTGAATTAACTGACTCTAACAAAATGTCTTTGTAATTTATAAATTCATTTTTTTCTGCTGTTATTGCCATTATGTCATATATCATATAATAAAGCATATCTACTCCACCATTATATTGATTACCAAAGTTTACGACAGACGCCATGAATAGTCCTTCGCCCTCTTTAGAGTTATCTCCTGTAAATGTTCCTTTTAATACTTTACTATCTAATGCAACACTTTTCATACTAGCACTAGAATTAAATTCTTCTTGTTTTGTAAAATTTGTAAATTTAGGAAATTTAATTGTAGCAAATGATGGTTCTATTGATTTAAGATATGTTGCTATATCATCAAATTTCTTATAGAATCCCTCTGTTGTTGGATTATCTAAGACTACCGCATCCGCAAATAATCTATATTGAGAATTATTTCCACTCATACTATAATAATTTTGCCAAAAGTTTTTTGCTGATGCACTTTTTAATAATGGTTGAATTTTTAACATTAAATATACTTGATTATTTGTATTCTTTGGGTCATAAACTCTAATTGTATAAAATATTCCCGTACCACCAGTTTCAACTGTCCAGCCTTTTGGTTTTTTCATTGTAAAATTATCCGTTTTATATTCTTCAAGTGTTAGCTTACTTACTTCACTCTCTACTATTTTTATATTTTCCTTTTTATCACCACTTTTTATTTTTTCCACATTATTACTACTTTTTATTTTCTCCACATTATCATTACCTTTATTACCTTTTATAAGCATTATTCCAAGAACAACAATTATAGCTATTGCTACAATTGCAATTATCATCCATATTTTGCTTTTTTTCGTTTCTTCCATAATTTACTTTCCCCCTTTTATATTTTTTACATTTAAAACATTTCTATACTAATTATTAGCATAAATTGTTGACAATGTCAAAAAGATCATCATTTTTATTTCTTTTCCAAATATAATTTTTATTTTACCATACTGCAAATTAATTTTTATATTTTTTACCAAATTTTCCGTGCCATTTTGGTAATTTTTTTATAATATACTATAATACAAAAACAAGAGATACTTTTCAGTACCCCTTTATTTTTTATGTTTAATTAACTTTTGTTTATAAAAAATAGTCAAACATCTGCGTAACCACATTTATTTTTAATTGCAATTACAATTATTTTGATTACAATTCATTTTTGTCATATAAAATTTCTTTTGGGCTAACTTATCTTGTACGCCTCTTAAGGCTTCCCCAAATCTTTGGAAGTGTACTATTTCCCTTTGTCTTAGGAATCTAAGTGGATCTATTACATCTGGATCATCTTTGCAAAGATCTATTAATTTTTCATATGTTGCTCTTGCTTTTTGCTCTGCTGCTAAATCTTCTTGTAAGTTAGCAATCGGATCACCTTTAGCTGCAATATATGATGCCGTAAATGGTACTCCCGCTGCTGATTGTGGAAATATGTCTACCCCATGTGGTATGTGTTTGTTATCTATCCTAAAAGAAAATTTATATGTAACTACTTATTTTGTACAAGAAATTTTATGCCTACATTTTTTGTAGGCATTGTTTATTAGCTTACAATTTTATTCTTATTATAACCGATTGTGAGGGCAAAGATAATTAAATATTAAATAATGAAGTCATTTGTAATGTAAAAGTTACAGATGTCTTTTTTTATTGCAAGAGAAATGCAGTACCTCTATAAAAGTACTAGGTGTAATGAGCCGATGCTATAAAGTTCATTCGTATTTGTGTAAATGGTCTATTTATACAAAGTGCGTGAGTGAGATTTTAGAACACAGACTCACAATAATAAAAGAGTATTCGGTGGCATATTTGATATGGATTTGTAATTGTAAAAAGTTTGGGCAAGTATGAACAAAGATACTTAAATGTATCAGCAATTATAGTAGTAATATCACTACTTTTACTAGACTACCTATGAAACGAGGTGAACGACCGACGGTTTCATCTTATATAGGTGTAATAATTCTAATTTTCATAAATGGGATTATTACACCTAATTCACTTTAGCTCTCTCCCTCTGGTTTCTGCTTTATTTAGCTAAAGTGACTGCAAAAAAGCATAAGTGCTTTTTTGTTGTGAGTAAAAAAATTATTTTTTTGCTCACATTCATAAAAATTGCAACAAGCAAATTTTTATGAAAAAACCAAAAAATGCGAATAGCGATTTTTTAGGTTTTGGGGTGTGGGGTTGCAAAAACCTGCCATACGGGGCAAACTTGTTTGTCTAGTATGTTAGACATTCAAAGAATATCTTGAGCAAGGAAGGAGGTTCAAAGAAGATATGAGCTATGCTATTATAAGAAATGATAAATTAACAAGAGTGGATGCACAAGGTTCATACATTCACAATGATAGAAGGTCAAAAGGTCATTCTAATAAAGATATTGACCCAACAAGAACACATTTGAATTTTTACTGTAAGAAAAATGAACTAACATATATAAAAGAATTTGATAAAATGAAAAAAGAATATGATTTAAAAGGCACTATTAGGAGTAATAGTATTATCATGTGTGAAATGATGATTACATCTGATAATGATTTTTTTGATAAAATCGGTTTAGAAGAAACAAAAAGGTACTTCAAAGAAAGTTATAAATTTGTATGTAATTATAAAAATCTTGGAGAAAAATATATAGTATCAGCAGCAGTACATTTAGATGAAACTACACCACATATGCATTTAGTTTATATACCAGTAATTCATACAAAAGATAAAGAAAGCAAAGATATTGATAAAATATGTTGTAGAGATTTTTGGAAAGGCAGAGATAGTTACAGACAATTACAAAATGCTTTTCATAAATATATAACCTCAAAAGGGTTTGATTTAGAGCGAGGTTTACCAGTAGAAGAAACTGGAGCCAAACACGAAAAAATAGAAGATTTAAAGAAATTAACCAATTTTGAAAACACTAAAAAAGTATTAGATAATATAAAATTAGAATTACCAGAAACACCAGATATAAATGATATTAAACTAATAAAACTTAATAGAGAAAAAGTAGAAAATGAAATTATTAAGCCTAAAGATGCTAAAATTATGGAATTGTATCAAGAAAATTTAAAATTGCATAATGAATTATCTAAACAAGTCCGATTAGTTGATAAAGCACAAAGATATCAAAATGAAAGAGATTCTATACTTGCTGATAATAGAGAACTTCATAAGCAAGTAGACAACATTAAAGCAGAATACAAAGAGAAAGAATTTGATATTGAATGGAAATATAAAAGTAAAATTAAAAGTTTAGAAAAGGAAAATAATCATTTGCATAAAATAATAGATAAATTCTATGAAACTGTTGATAAATTTATAGTTTGGATTTGTCATAAATTTGGTATGGGTGAATCTAAAGAATTAGTTAGAAAATTTGAAGAAGAAACTCATACATTTATTGATCCAGTAGAGCAAATTAAATATGAAGAAAAACTAGAAAAAGAGTGGGATTTAGAAAGATAAAATCAATATTTCTTAATTATTTTTTAGTTAATAAAAAATCTCGGTGGAAAGCTAAATCATAACTTTCCACCTACTTAACACCATTACTTAATAGATCTTAATTCTGTGCTTTCAAATACTTTTAAGATTTCTTCAAAAGATTGTCTGATTTCTTTTTCGGACTTACCTTTAAGTTGATAATACAAACTACTATTCATGCAGCCAGAAATATGAAGAATCTCACTTACTGAAAGCAACGGACTGAATACTCCCTCATAACAAGTATCATAATAAGAACACTTCTTACATTCTTTTGCATACATTGCACCTTTAGAGGAATCTTTTACTTGAACCCATTGGTTACCAAAGAAATAACCACTCATTGGTATCCCATTTGCATTACTAACATAATGTTTTTCCAGACTTTTAGTTGAGATACTTTCTAAATAACTTTTTACTTCATTCAATTCTTGATACATTGATTGTCCAAAGTTTACTGCGTCCTCATCGTGAAGCTTCTTACCATTTCCCAGATATTCATTTCTAACAATTAAATCTAATATCTTTACATTAACTCCTAAAGCAAGAGCTTTATCTATTAAAGATTTTACTTCGGAGTAATTCGTTTTTGTTACTACGATATTAAATCGAGTTGAAATTTTTCTCTTTACCAACTCTTTCGTTAGACTTTCTGTTTTTGATGATAAGTATTTTGGATAGTGAACACCATTTACATACTCATGTAATGAATCAACACTAATCATAACATCTATTCTTTCTCTATATATTACGAGAATATCCAAGATGTAACCCATGTTATAACCATTTGTATTTAGTCGAATTTTTGTGTCATTGCCCAAACTCATAATATATGTTATTAGTTCTGGCAAATATCCGACCATAGTTGGTTCTCCTCCTGTAATGCGAAATGTGGTTAATCCCACACTATAAGCAATACTTATAACTTTCTTTAAATCATTAAAGTCCCATGTTCCTTTGATACTAGGAAGTATGCTTTCACCTGTTTCTTTACAATAAAAACAGTTACAATTACATTTTGTTGTTAATGCGATTGCAATATAGTTTATCCGTTTACTCATTTTGATTACCTATCCTTTCATTGATGTTTATGTTTTGTTAGTGCTTGGATTGGAAAATAAAATAATCTATGTTTCCTCACTAACTCCTACCAAAATCAGGAAAATTTCCTTAATTTTATGTGTCAATTATATCACATTTTTATGTAAAATACTAGCGTTTTTAGATATTTTATGAAATAATAAAAAGTATAAATAGTAATTGATTCCTCACATACGAAATAAATCCCTATAGTAGTTAATTTACCTAGGGCTGTATTTCTATTTATTTTCAATCATCCAATTATATAATGTATCTTCATCTAATTTGCCTTTTTTGAACAATTTAATCTTCTCTTGTGCTTCTTTCTTCCATTTGTCAAAATCTTTCTTTAATTGCTTATTTTCTTTGTTTCTATATACTGTCATAACCTTTTGCTGATATGTTCTTCTATAAAGTAATAATGCAGGATTACTTTCAAGACTTTTTTTATACGTTTCACTTGCTCCTTTATCTCTACAAGTTGGACTATCATCAACATTTTTTAAATCACAATAAATTTCATTTTGTCTAAAAGTTGGAATAAAATATCGACCACAAATTTGGCAAGTCTTAATTGGTAAATTCTCTTGTCTTACAAGTTGATCTAAAATAGTAAAACAAATACTTCTCAATTTTGTACTTGTATAAACATTGTGTAATTCTAAATTTGGATTTTTATCTTCAATACCTTTTATTAAATGTTCTATACTTTCATTGTGATGATGATTGTGTATGTTTATATAATTATCTAATATAACCTCTACATCTTGTGAATATGTATAAAGTTCGTTGTGTTTAATTGTATAAGCAACAAATTTTGAATATGTATTATGTTCTTTTAATTCTTCATTTCCATTTAAGTTATATACAAAATCTACGCATTTCTTGAAATTATCCTGCCATTCTAATAAATCATCTAGGCTTGTGTTATAAATATCTTCTAACATTTTCATAAATTCTACATCTGTTATGTATTCATCAGTTTTTGAGTATATGTAAGGTGTATATTCTTTTATTAATTCAAAACCATAGGCATAAAAAAATGTATTATATGCAGATTCAAAAGATGAAAAATCAGCATTTAAAAAATTTATTAACAATGATCCTATGCTTTCTGCATAATGAATATAAATAGTTGAAGGTTGTCTAATAACTTCTTTTTTCTTATTTAATTTTGTTTTTGAAATATCTTTTTCTAATTCTAAATATACTCTTGTTTCATCTTGCTTTTTTTCTTCATCATTTTCTTTGTCTGTATCTTTTCTTAATACATTATATAAGTATAATGGTGTTGCATAATATTCTTCTTTATCTTTCATATTAAACCACATATAAAAATCTTCTAAAACAAGATGGCGAGGCAATTCTCTCATTTTTTTATCTCCTTCGTTTTTGTATTTGTAAAAAATTTTAACAAAATATTTAAAATTGTATTGACAAATATAAATTATAATCGTATAATGACAATATGAAATTGCTATGTAAGATTTTTTACAATATAATAATACAACAATTAATAACAAATGTCAATAGGCGAATTGTATTTAAAATCTTGCAAACAAAAAATTAACCAAAGGAGGAAAAAGAAAAATTGAATACTAAAGAACAGATTTTAGACTTATATTATAATGAACATCTAAAACAAAATGAAATTGCTAAAATAATTGGAAAAAGCTGTCCTTATGTTTCAAAGGTTGTAAAAACTGACAAAAGAAACAAACAAGAAAAAGAATCTCGTAAAAAGACAAATGCAAAAAACAGAAAAGTTTATTTACAAGAATACTTTAAGACCTATAATAGACCAAAGAAAGATGACAACAGTTATGAACAAATGGTAGCACAGCAAAAACAAGATGCAATGGAATTATCTTTTACTACTAATATTATGTCAGACTATGCTTTTGCAAAATGGAATTTAAGTGCTTATCATACAAATAGTAAAGGAAATTTAGTGGTAGATAGAAAATTAAAAGTTGGATTTGATATTCCAAAAATTATAAATATGAATATCAAAGTACCAATACAAAAATATAAACATGTATGTTGTTTTAGTAGGTAACAAGATTTTATTAGTTTTTTAATAAAATTTTGCTTTTATATA
>USCV01000053.1 GCA_900553225.1 uncultured Clostridium sp.
CAAAAAAATTAGATGTAAATTCATTTATTTACATCTAAAAGTATACATGTAATTTATGATTTACTTATTACTTTTTTCTGTCAACTTTTTTGTTTACACTATTGCTAATAATATAGAAATTTGAAATATAGCTACTGATAAAATTCTTATTTTCCATTTTCAAATTTTAATTTTTTTTGGCGCTTAGCTTCAAATTTCCAATAACCATGATTACGATTTCGATGTTTTTTTTGAATCTTGTTTTGATTGTTTTTCATGTCTTGTTCAGCATTTAATATAATAGCTTTTTTTTCGTTGGAAACAAATTCAAGAAAAACATCATATAGGTACAGCCATCCATCGTATGAGATTTCAGTAAGCGTTGACTCTAATTTAATTTTTAAAAACTTGCAAATGCGTTTTTGTTGCTCATAAGTAAACAATTTTTTTGTTTTATCTTTGAAAGTATTTCCAGATGCTAAAAATATATATGACAGAAAATTTCTATAGTCTATCGCATCCTCAACATCAGCAGATGTTTTTCTTTGAAAGTGAGCAAAACATATTCGTGCATTTGGCACAGGATAAAAATCTGATGGTTTAAACTCATAAATCAATTCAGCGGAAAACCAAGGTTTGTATAAAAGAGACCTCAAACTTTCGTTATAAAAGGGCTGTCCAGAATACCTGAGAAAAGCCTCATACTGCATTATGAAATATATATCTTCAGGAGGATTATCGGCTTCAAATACCTTTTTCACAATATCAGCAGTTATGTTAAATGGAATATTTGCACATACTTTATATGGTTCTTTTACTGATATTTTATATTTTAAAAAATCCATCTCTATTATTTGAACTTTTTTAGATTCTTTATACTTTTCAGATAAAGTTTTCGCTAATTTCGCATCAAACTCTATTGCTATAACTTGCTTGCTTTTTTTTGCAAGTTCAATGGTAATAATTCCTTTTCCAGGACCTATCTCAATTATAATATCGTCGTTACAAATATTACTCTTTGATAACAAAGTCGCTACAAGTTGTTTACTATGTAAATAATTTTGCGAATGTTCTATTCCCATAAATACCTCCTTTACAAATTACTATTTGTACTTAACCAAAAAGTTTCGAGAACATTATATCACATTTCTATTTCTCTGTCATCTTTCTGCATTTCTTCCCTTATATAATCACTATCTTTAATAATTAACTTGTTAGTTCTTTTATTTTGCTCTATTTCAACTTGATTCTTTCTTTCAATATGCAAAAAGTCTTGTAAATATATTAAATTTTCAATTCTTTCTAACATACTATATAGTTTTTCCTTTAAAAATTCAATTACTTTCGGTTTTTCTCTTGTTTTAGTTTCTTTTTCATAATCAGACAAAATCTTTTCTTGTACTGGTCTATAAATATAATCAGTTTCCTTCAAAAAATTAACATCTTCATTTATATAATTATGCTTTTTTACTTCATTTCTAAGCCTTTCTTTAAATATAGACTGCATTTCTTTAACAAAAATATAGACTTTTCCTTTATTTTCTTCGTATTTATTCGTTACGAAACTTGTTATATTATAATCTTCTTTAAATTTTTTCAAAGTTTGACCTTTGTCGCTTTCAAATATAAAATCTCCAGCTTTACAAACATCTTTTATAGTTCCCTTTAAATTGTTGTTTTGCCTAATATATTCTTCTTTAGGGTTATTTTTTCCTATATGCTTTTCTGCTAATTCTTTATTCTGTTGATCAATCTCAAAAGACCAATCTATTCCTAATTTTTCTTTCAAAAAGAATTGTTTACAATCATATACAAACTTTTGACTTTTGAAAAAATCATTTTTATCAGTAAAATACCTAGTTACACCTTTCTGTAATACTGTTCCTTTTTTTACTACCTTTACTGCATCATCTTTTTTACATTTTCTCCCTTTATCGTCATAGTAATAAGTTCTCATTGCTCTTTTTTCTTCCGTAATAATAGGTTCTTTTAGTTTTTCTCTTTCTGCAAAAATTAAATGGCAATGCTTATTTATTATTCCTTTTTTATTGTTTTGATGTATAGCACAAGCACACTCTACTTTATACTTTTGTTTGAAATCATTGCACATTTCTTCAGCTGTTATTTTAGAATCTCGTGGTATTCCTACTATTAATTCTCTAGCTTCACAACACTTTCCTCCAGCTTTTACTTCTTTATGCCTTTCTTGATTTTCTTTTGCTAATATTCTCCAGAACTCATTGTCAGTTGTATTGTAATAGTCTACTATATTTTCTTGTCTTTTTTTATCTGTTATATAACTTATTCTACCTTTTACATTAGTTAATTTTCTACTGCTCAAATACCCACTCATAAAATTCACTTCCTTTTTATTTTTTATCACTATTCAAAATTTTTTATAATTTTTCATTATTATTTTCAACTAACTTTTTCTTATTTTTTACTACTTAATATCATAACATACTTTGCTACTTTTGTAAAGTAGCGAAAAATCACCCATAGAACATTTACTACGTAAATGCACTATGGATTTTTCGTTGGGGTACACCCCAAACCCCTATCGCATATTTATATAATAACTATGCTCAATAATAACTATACTTCAGTATAGTTATTACAGGGGCTATCTCGCCCCTACGAAAAGGTGTAAACCTTTTCTACCCTAGAGCTACCGCACTACATTGCTAATATAAAATTAGCAATTCCGTTTGGTTTAAAAGCCATTCTCTGGAGATGGGTTTATTACGATTTACTCTGGTATTATATGCTTGTGAAAGGCTTGTATTTTTTATATTGTATCACAATACTATTCGTTGACAAATCAATTTGTATTGTGATATAGTGTAGAAAATAAATAACAAAGAGGGTGTTTTTTTGGAAGAAAATAAGTATAGTGTAAAAGATTTATGTAATATTTTTAATATAAATACAAATACTTTTCCAAGTATAGCAAAAAGATTAAATATAAATACAGAAGAATATTGCTCAACAGAAATAAACGAATTTAATTCGCCTAAAAAATATTATAATGAATTAGCATATAAAAAAATCGAAGAATATGCTCTAGCTAAAGAAAAAAACAAAGTTGTTAAAGAAAAAGAAGTTTCTAAATATCTCCAGAAGATAGAAGATAAAGAAAAAACTATTGAGGATCTACGAAAGCAATTAGATTTTACTCAAAAACTATTAGTTACTGAAAAAGGAGAAAAGCAACAATTACAACAACAAATCTTTTTACTTTCTGAAGATAATAAGAAAATAAATGAATTAGAAACAGAGAACAAAACTCTATTAAATACAAATGAATCTTACATAAAAGAAAATCATAAGCTGGAGGGAGAAAAGAACGAACTACAAAAAGAAATTGAAAGACTGAACAACAGAGGTTTTTTTGCAAGATTATTTAATAAATAAATATCACTTGAAAAATCTTTTTGAATATGGTATAATAAGAATACCAAAAAAGATAATATGTGAATCCAAGCGTTTCACACAAAAGAAAAATAGGAGAGCTGCAACTCTCCTATTTTCCATTTAGACTAGTTATCGGACTTATCTCTGTCTAGCCATTTGCAGATGTAGTAACCAGCTACTTCTGCTCCGACAGAAATTAAAAAAGATAATATGTACTTCAAACGTTCCACCTCCCCTCTGTTGTGGAGAGCCGACAACAAATGTATTATAACATTAATGTCGAATTTTAGCAATATTAAATACAATACCAGAGTAAATCGTAATAAACCCTGGGGTGTTATATAAATTTTAAAAAGTAGAAGAAAAAAAGAGGGGCAAAGCCCCTTTGGTAGATATTATATTATAGATATAGAATAACAAAAATAAAAAATGCGAGTTTTTATTGATATTTATAGTGTTTGCGGGTTTTTAACTACATACACTTTGCGGTCACTTTTACATATACTTTGCGGTACTATTTTTTATAACATATTTTTTAAATCTTCTATCAATTTTTTTATATCTTCTTTTGATAGTTTTGTTGCTTTCTTTTTTATCTTTGCTAGTTCTATTTTACTATCTTGACTTAATTCTTCTCCAAATTGTTCTTCATATAATTGACTTGTTGTATAAGCATTTCCTCTACTAAACAAATCTACATTTAATGTAAATACATTTTTTTTGTTTGGTTTTTGAAATATGTATTTATTTTCTATTAAAAATCTTCTATCTTGATAAAATTTTGTACTTAAACTATAACTTTCAATAAATGTTTTATCAAAACTAAATTCATTATTCCAATTTACTGTATTTATGATATATGTAAGCATTTTGCTTATTGCTCTATTTTTTTTATTTAGTGAGCAAAGTCTAGCAAGTTCTTCTGGATTTCCTACATAGAAAGTTCCTTTTTTTCTTTTTGTTTCGGAATTATAGTTAGTTTCAGTAGATAAAATTTCTCCAGTTTGCTGATTTACCTTTTGTTTAATTTCTGTTATTCCCTTTTTCTCAAAAAGATTTAATTGTTCTTTTTCTTCTTCTGGTAAAGAATTGTATGTTTTGTTTATTTCTTCATTCATTAGTACTTGTCCTCCTTTGGTATAGGAGATACAAAAAATACTACCCTCTGCAGGTAGTATTTCAAAAATTTCTTTTTAAAATTATTGACACATCTTAATTTTTTCGCTATAATTGTATTAGCGAAAGGCAATTTGAATGGTTATGCCTTTCAGATATGCCGAAGCTACCGTCAATAGCTGAGGCTTTATTTTTTTATCTCATTTTTATGATGTCATTATATAATTACAGAAAAGAATTGTCAATAAATTTTGACATTTTTTTGCTTTAAACAATAAATTACATTATTTTATAAATAAAATCAATTTAAAGACATTCTGGAGCAAATGAGATGTATTTGACAAGCAAATATCAATGTTATATAATATCAATACCAAAGAGAGGATAAGGAGCAACGCAGGGGTGCGACTCTGAACGGCTCAATGGTCGACGGTATTGTTGAACAATGCTAAAAAGAGAGTAGAACTATCTACCCTCTTTTTTTCGCACAAATTGACTATCTAATTTTTGTCAAGTCCTTTTTTATGGATTTATTATATTATTTTTTCGTATGGTAAACAAGCGAAAACGATATATTTTTTTAAAAATTGTATCTTTTTCACTTCTTTTATGATAAAATTAATTTATGATTAGTTTTCTAAGAATTGTTTATTATTTTTGCACATAGAATATAACATTCTTAGAATTTTTGTAGAACAAGCAGTTAGGCTTTCGTAATAATGTTTGCCTTCTGCTTTTTTATTTTGGTAATAAATATATACTGGATGTTCTGGATAATTTGAAGCACCAAGTTTTACTACCATTTGGCTACAATTAAATAATATATATCGTGCATATTTGTTTCCTCTTTTTGATATTGCTCCTTTCACATTTATACTTTTTCCAGATTGTTTTATTGTTGGATCAAGTCCACAAAAAGCTATTAATTGTTTTGGACTATCAAACCTTGTTATGTCTCCTAATTCTCCAAGTATTTCTGCTGTCAATATTTCTCCAATTCCGTAAAATGAATTTATTATTTCATAATATGGAGATTTTTTTGCTGTTTCTATCATTTTATCTCTTAATTCATTTATCACATTATTATTGTTTTGTACTATTTTAGCCATATCTGAAAGATTCTTGACATCTTTATGCTCTTTATCAACTCCTGGATATGAGTTGGCTGAAGCTATTTTTATTGTTTCTGATAATCTTTTATAGAAATTTAAATTTCTTCCATTAGTCTTGTATAAATTATTATACAATGCATCAATTCGTTTTTCTTTCACTATTTCTGCGTGTGGAAATTCATTAATAAAATTCAATGCTGTATCATCATAAATTCTTGTTGATTTAAAGATTTTTTCTAGCTCTGGAAAGCATATATTTAATAGCCTTTTATATCTATTTTTACAACTAACATTCTGTTGAAGTAAATAAAAATATTGTCTTGTCATTGCTTTTAAATTAGCATATAAATCCTTTTTAGATAACTCATGATATTCTACTTCATTTACAAAAAATAACTTTGCTAATCTGTAACAATCTTTCTTATCTGTTTTTGTTTTTCTAATAGTGTCATAATTATTTTTAGTAGTTAGACTATTGATAACTAAAGTATTAAATCCGTTTTCTTTAAAATATCTTTCTACTGGTAAATGATATGTACCTGTTGATTCCATAAATACTGTTAGATTTTCTGGACTAATTTCTTTTATTTCTTCTTTTGCTTTTTCAAAATCTTCTAAGTTATGTTTTATTTCTTTTGTATCAATAAGTATCTCTCCATCACTATTCATAAGCATTATCATACTTTTATTTTTAGCAACATCTACACTTAATACTGTTTTCAAAATTATTCACCTACTTTCTTTTTGAACCTAAGTCTTTTACCTCTACTATTATTTCATCATGCTTGTTATATAGAGTCAAAATTGCCCTCACTATCTAAAACTAAATTAATAATAGGAATAAAAGCCGAACTGTCAATTTGTTAGATTCTATGACCTCTGTAATTTGATGTTCTAACTTAAATTCTTTGTAAATAATTTTACAACCAAAAAAATTAGATGTAAATTCATTTATTTACATCTAAAAGTATACATGTAATTTGTGTTTATAGTTCTATTAAATTCTTTTCAAAGTCTTTAACATAATATTTTATATTTTTTGTACCTTTTGAAATAATTGTATGTCCTTCTTCTTCAAGTAATTTTTTTTGTAATTCTATTGCTTCAGGATACTTAACATTTAATTCTCCATCTGATTTTAAAGTTCTCCAATATGGTGTAATGTCTTCATTTCTTTGATAACTTGCCCAAGCAACTATATTTATAAATATTCCTGCTGTCATTGGATCAGTAAAGTCTGCATTATTTTGTTTTGCTAAATAATCTCTCATTTGACTAACAGTTATGAGTTTTCCCTTTGGTACTTTTTTCATTAATTTATCATAATAAAGGGGTGGTGCAAAAAACATTTTAGTTCCACCGTATTTT
>USCV01000054.1 GCA_900553225.1 uncultured Clostridium sp.
AAATTTAATGAAGCTTTTTTAAAATAGATAATGATTCTGAAATTAATTAATTTAAGATATTTAATTAAAAATTAAAAGTATAAGATCATAAATCAGAATTTTATAAGGTAGTTATAAACAATGTATGCGTAATATGTGGATAACCAGTAAAAAAAATTCTAAAAATAAATATCCTATTTTAGAATTTTATATAACTTTATATACTTCCAAATGTTTTTAAAATCACCAAGAAATTTTTCAACTTCTAAAAGAGAGCAAATTGTGTTCTCTTTTTTTTGTGCAAAATTAAATTTTGTTTTTTCTTGTTTTGCGTTTAGTGTGTTATTTTTTTCAGAATTCATATTAATCATATCCTTTATAATAAATATACATTTTTATAACATTATATGTTATAATTAATTAAAATGTGAAAAGGAGTAGACAATGGAATTAAAAGAAAATGAAAGAATAGATGATCTAGAATATAAAAATCTGAAGATTATACAGAAAAACGATGGTTTTTGTTTTGGAATTGATAGTGTTCTACTTTCTGATTTTGCTAAAGAAATAAAAAATGGAAGTAAAGTACTTGATTTAGGAACAGGAACAGGAATATTATCTATTTTATTATGTGCAAAAACTAAACTTAGCAAAATAATTGGAATAGAGATTCAAAAAGATATGGCAGATATGGCAAAAAGAAGCTGTATTATTAATAATTTACAAGACAGATTTGAGGTTATGAATGAAAATATAAAAGAGCTTAAAGGGAAAATTAATAAAAATGGTTTTGATGCTATTGTTATGAATCCTCCATACATGGGATTAAATTCTGGAAAAACAAATGAAAATATGAAAAAACTTATTTCTAGACATGAAATAACTGCAACACTCGAAGATTTTATAATCGCTTCAAAGGACTTTTTAAAGGATAAAGGCTGTTTGTATATTGTACATAGACCTAATAGATTAGTGGATCTTACATATCTTTTAAGAAAATATAAACTAGAACCTAAAGTTTTAAGATTTGTTCATTCAAAAGCAGAAAGTGCAGCGAATTTGGTTTTAATAAAGGCTGTAAAAAATGGTAGACCATTTTTAAAAATAAGTGAGCCATTGTATGTTTATGATAAAAGTGGAAATTATACAAATGAAATATTAAAAATCTATAATAAAATATAGACTTGTTAAAATGTTAGGTTTATAGATAAATCCTATAAAAAATCTAAATATAGAATATAAGGAGAATATGTTAAGCTATTTTGCTACATAGAAAAATAATATGAGTGGAAAATTATATTTGGTGGCAACACCTATAGGGAATTTAGAGGATATTACATTAAGGGCAATAAATACATTAAAGTCTGTAGACATAATTGCAGCTGAAGATACAAGACATACTTTAAAATTACTAAATCATTTAGAAATAAAGAAAAAATTAATTAGTTATCATAGACATAATGAAGAAATAAAGAGTAAAACTCTAATTGATATTCTATTAGAGGGGAAAGATATTGCATTAGTTTCTGATGCAGGTACACCAGCAATTTCTGACCCTGGAGAGGAAATTGTGAAACAAGCAATTGAAAATAAAATAGACATAATTCCTATTCCGGGAGCGTGTGCTTTAATAAATGCTCTAATTGTTTCTGGGATTAGTACTGCTGAATTTTCATTTTATGGTTTTTTACCTCTTAATAAAAAGAATAGAAAAGAAAAGATTGAAGAAATAAAAAAAGAATCAAAAACTATAATTTTATATGAAGCTCCTCATAAGTTACTTAGTACACTAAAAGATATATCTATTGCATTAGGTGAAGAGACTAATATTGTACTTGCAAAAGAAATTACCAAAATACATGAAGAATTTATAAGAGGTAGAATTGGCGACATTATAGATAAGACGGAAAATGTAAAAGGGGAGTTTATTATAATAATAGATAATAAGCAAGAAAAAAATGAAAATGATAATATAAGTAATCAGATTTCACTAGATGAACAGTATGAAAGATATAAAACGAGTGGATTAACAAAGAAAGAAATTATAAAAAAAATTGCTAAAGAAAGAAATGTTAGTAAAAATGAGATTTATCAATACTTTTTAAAGAAATAATAAAAAAACATTGCTAGAATATATTTCTAACAATGTTTTTTTAAACTATTCTTTAGAGTTAATATCTGATATTTGTTTTGAACATTTGCTACAAATAAGTTTTCCTTTATAATCTATTAATTTTTTTGTTCCTCCACAAAAGATACAACTTTGTTCGAATTTTTTTAATATAATAGAAGAACCATCTACATATATTTCAATAGGATCCTTTTCAGAAATATTAAATTTATTTCTTAATTCAATAGGAATTACAACTCTACCTAATTCATCAACTCTTCGTACAATACCTGTTGATTTCATAATTATACCTCCTTAAAATCTACATTTTTCGACAAATTTTACATATTTATTGTATCATAAAAGTATAGAAAAGGCAATAAAAAAAAAAAATTACTTTTTACTTTTTCTGGAATTTAATATTATGAAAATTACGATATTTATATATTAGTATTAAATAACCAAAAGAAAGAATATAATTAGTATCAAAAGAGGAGTTTTATCATGTTAAATGTTATTTGGCCAATTTTTATTATCATATCATTTATATATGCATTTTTAGTTGGAAGAGTTGATGATGTGAATCAGTCAATATTTGATTCAGCTGCAAGTGCTGTTGAATTATCAATAACTTTTTTAGGTACAATGTGTCTATGGAATGGGGTCATGAAGATTGTACAAGAAACAAGTTTGATAGAGAAGTTAACAAAGCTATTAAGACCAATAATGAAATTTCTATTTCCAAACTTAAAAGATAAGGATACAGCTAATAAAGAAATTTCTATGAATTTAATTGCTAACATATTAGGCTTAGGAAATGCAGCTACACCTTTAGGATTAAAAGCAATGAAAACAATGCAAAAAGAAAATGAAAAAAAAGATACACTTTCAAATTCGATGGCAATGTTTATAGTATTAAATACAGCATCACTTCAATTAGTTCCAACAACTGTAATTGCAATAAGAAGTTCTCTTGAATCTGAAAATCCTAGTTCCATTATTTTACCAATATGGATAGTAAGTATTATTACAGTGGTCACAGGAGTATGTATAACTAAGATATTAATGAAAAAATTTTAATGATTGAGATAAGGAGAGTATTTTAGTGTTTATAGCTAAAATATATGGGATAATATGAATAAAATAAATTATATTTCTTCAGCAATAATTCCTATTGTAATTTTAGTGATTGTTGCATATGGAGTGCATGAGAAAAATAAAGTATATGACACTTTTGTTGATGGAGCCAGAGAAGGTATCGAAGTTGTTTTTAATATATTCCCAACATTAATTGGAATTTTTTTGGCTGTAGGTGCTTTAAGAAGTTCAGGTATTTTAGATCTAATAATTCAAATGATACAACCAATTCTAAGTATATTTAAAATTCCAAGTGAAGTTATGCCACTTGCATTATTAAGACCAATATCAGGAAGTGCTTCAATGGGTGTAGCTACAGATATTATGAAAAATTATGGGGTAGATAGCAATATAGGAAAAATTGCTTCGACAATTATGGGGTCTACTGAAACAACTTTATATACAATTGCAATTTATACAAGTTGTGTGAAAATAAAGAAAATAAGATTTGTGCTTGTTGCTTCATTAATTGCAGACATAGTTGGAATGATTGCTTCTGTAATAATTTGTCAAAATTTGTCTTAAACTTTTTCTTGACTTCTTTTGAAAAAGAGAGTAATATTAGCTTAACCTTTCAAAAGAGGTCAAAATTAATTCTATTAATTTAGTTCTATTAATTTAGTTCTATTAATTTAGTTCTATTAATTTTTTCAGGAAATAAAACCCCAATTAGATAATTAAATTGTTTTTATTCTTGTAGAGGAAAATTATTTTCTTATTCGTGCCCCCGAAGTAAATTTAAATATCCTCTACAATCTATTTATATATTTAGCGGTGGTAGGTTTCACCGTTTAAGATTTTAAAAGAACGAAATAACTGTTCAAGTAAAAATATTCTAATTAACTGGTGTGGAAATGTCAGCTTAGAAAAACATATTTTTTGATTTGCAGAATTTAAAAGTTCTTTACTTAAACCTAAACTTCCACCAATTATAAATGTAATATTACTAAAGTTTGTAAGAGATAAAGAATTAATATTTTCAGCAAGCTCAATGGAAGATAATTCTTTTCCATTTAAATCTAAACATATTACATAACTTCCTTTTCTTATATGGGAAGCTATTCTACTTGATTCTTTTTCTTTTATTTGATTAATATTTTTTTCATTTAATGTTAAAGGAATTTTTTCGTCAGGTAATTCTTGAATATTTAAAATACAATATTTAGATAAGCGCTTTGAATATTCTTGTATTGCTTCACGAAAAAAGGACTCTTTAACTTTACCTATACAAATAATATCAATATGTAACATAAATTTCACCTATACTATATTAATTAAAGGAGTTTGTTTATAGCGACTTGCAACATTTAGACGAATTGTATCTTCATGATAGTGTTCTTCTAATACTTTTTCCAATACTGTTTTATATGCTAATTCAGGAAAGTTGTTTTCTTTACTTAAATGCCCTAACATGGCTGTTTTTAATCCAGACTTAATTAAGTGCGATATAAGTTTACCTGCAACTTCATTTGAAAGGTGACCTGTTGGACCGGCAATTCTTCTTTTTAATGCATATGGATATGGTGAGCATTTTAAAACTTCAGGGTCATAGTTTGCTTCTAATAGAATGAAGCAACTGTTCTCCAAATGATATAAAATATCATCTGTTATATGACCTAAATCAGTAGCTATACTAATTTTGTTATTATTATGGCATATATTAAATCCACATGGCTCGGTAGCATCATGTGGGATATTAAATGGTGTTATTGACAAATCTCCAATTTGAAAATTTTCATTAGTATTAAATACCTTAATATTTTCTGACGAGATTTTATTCTTTTGTTCAATCATTGAATTCCAAGTACCATTGTTAGCAAATACTGGTATATTATGTTTCTTTGATAAGGTTCCAAGTCCCTTTACATGATCTGAATGTTCATGAGTTACCAGTATTGCATCAAGTTTA
The DNA here is from genome assembly GCA_900553225.1 of uncultured Clostridium sp. Taxonomy (GTDB): domain Bacteria; phylum Bacillota; class Clostridia; order TANB77; family CAG-508; genus CAG-492. Next base: position 5,136 of record USCV01000054.1, read on the forward strand.
TTTACATCAACATTTATATTAGCTAGACCTTCTTCAATTTTTTTACAACTTTCTCCTGCATCAATTAATACTCTGGTAGAATTAGATTCGACAAAAAGGCTATTACCTGAACTACCACTATATAAACTACAAAACCTAAACATTATATTCATCCTTTGCTATTATTCTGTAACTCTTTCAATTTGAGCCCCTAAATTTCTAAATTTTTCTTCAATGTTTTCATAACCACGGTCGATATGTGACAAATTATATAATTGTGTTTCTCCATCTGCAATTATACCTGCTATAATTAAAGCAGCACCGGCTCTTAAATCTGTTGCATAAACAGGAGCACCAGATAGCTTTTTTACTCCTTCAAATATAGCTGACTTACCTTGTGCTGTAATTTGAGCTCCCATATTATTTAATTCTGCAGTATATTGGAATCTAGATTCCCAGATACTTTCATTAATAATACTTGTTCCATCTGCAATAGATAAACATACACCAATTTGTGGTTGTAAATCTGTTGGAAATCCTGGATATGGTAAAGTTTTTATATTTGCTTTATTAGGTCTTTTATTTGTCCATACTCTTAGGGTATCTCCATTTGCGTCTACATTTCCGCCCATTTCAATTATTTTGGCTGTAATACACTCTAAATGTTTTGTAATGCAATTTTTTAATGTAATATCACCTCTAGATGCAATTGCTGCACACATAAATGTTCCTGCCTCAATTTGGTCTGGAACAATACTATAACTTGCATTGCCTTTTAAAGACTTTACTCCATTTATTTTTATTACATCTGTTCCAGCACCACGTATATCTGCACCCATTGTATTTAAGAAATTTGCTACATCAACAATATGAGGTTCTTTAGCAGCGTTATCAATAACTGTTGTTCCTTCAGCTAAAACACTTGCTAAAATAATATTAATTGTTGCTCCAACAGAAACAATATCCATATAAATAGATGTTCCAACTAATTTTTTTGCAGAAGCTACAATTTTACCTTTACCAACATCTACTTTTGCACCTAAAGCCTCGAAACCTTTGATATGTTGATCAATAGGTCGTGCACCTAAATTACATCCACCAGGTAGGCCAACTTCTGCCTTTTTACATCGACCAAGTAGAGAACCAAGTAAGTAATATGATGCTCTAAACTTACTTGTCATATCAATAGGAGCTTGTAAACAACAAATATTTCTCGTATCTATAGTCATCTCATTTGGAGTATTCCATGTTATTTTAGCTCCAAGTTCTTCTAAAATTTTGCATGATATTTTTACATCACTAATATCTGGTATATTTTCTATAGTGCAAATACCATCAATTAATAAAGTAGCTGGAAGAATTGCTACTGCTGCGTTTTTTGCTCCACTTATTGTTACTTCACCCTTTAAATGAGTTCCGCCTTTTATTATTAATTTTTCCAAGATTATACCCCCAAAAAAAATAAAGTTTCTTTATAAATTCTTTACAGTTATAACATAAAAAACATACTTTTACAACATAATTTTGAATTTTTTTAATATATATTTACTATTATTTGCTCTTTAGCAGATTAAAAATTTGAGTCTGAATATATAAAAAAACATTATTTTAGATTATATATGGGCAGAGTTAATAATAAGAATATTAAAATATAAAAAAGAGAAATATGAATTAGTATATTTCTCTTATAGTTAGTAATTATTTTTTTGCAGTTTTAATTTTCACATTTTGAAATATTTCTATCAATTTAAAT
>USCV01000055.1 GCA_900553225.1 uncultured Clostridium sp.
TAAAGAGAAAAAGAAATTATAAGCTCAAAAATAAATAGAAGAAATTTTAAAACAGAAAGAGTAATCTTAATTATAAGATTACTCTTTCTGTTTTGATTTGGAAATTAATGAAACTAAGGATTAGTGGAACCCAGCCAAATCTTTACAACTGCAAAGGCCTGGTTTGAGTTCTGGGGAAAATCCAGCATAAATATGTCCCCGTGCACCAGCAGATTGAACAACAAATGATGTAGTTTTTGATGCTTCCTCAAAAGCTGTATCAACGAAACGTTTTGTTATTTCTTTATCATTTTTATAGTATTGGTTAACAAATGATGCCAAAAAAGCATCTCCAGCACCTGTTGTGTCTACAGCATCTAAGACAGCATTTCTAAGGATCTTTCCATATGAACATGAAGAACTTACAACGATTTCAGCGCCATTTTTACCCCAAGTAATAATAAGTATTTTGGGTTTTAAAATGTCATAAAAGTCTCTATAGTTTCTTAAATTAAAAAGATCCTTCAAATACATTGCAACTCTCCCGTTCATTTGGATAATTTCAAATTTTCCTATAAGAGAAAGGATGTTCTGTGGAGAAAGAGTTCTACGTACATGACCTAAATCGATAATTTTATCATTAGGTAAAATACTAATGAGCTCTATATCTTGTGGGGTTAAGTGATCAAAGATGATAACATCATTAGATTTAATCTTCGATATACAATATTGGTTTGTTGTAAAGCTTTTTTCATACCATGTTGCGTTTCCACATATTGGACAAATCTTGCTTGAAGAAAAGTGTCCATTTTCGAGACTGCTCAAGTGGTAGATTCTGGATTGTGGCATATCAATAATCTTTATATCAGATGTATCAACATACTCACGCTTGAAACCAGCCAATATCATCTGACCAATGATATTAGAATTTACTGTACCTATAACTGCGGTAGGATTGCCTAAATAAGCAAGACCCAATAAACAGTTAAATTTAGAAGATCCTCCATCGATGAGAGCCAATTTCTTAGGGCTTTTGTAGTAGTAATCTGCGGGTGGGTCACCTGTTACTATGAACCGTAATTTTTCCATTAAAATTCCTCCTAATAATAAAGTATAATATAAATTATATCATGAAAATACTAAAAATAGTACTAAAATGAAAAAAAATTAATACATTTATTAGCATAGAACACTATATAAAATAAAAGTTAGGAGGTAGACATGCAAGAAAACATTGAAATTAAAGCCGAAAGGATTAGAGAAATAGTAAAAAGTGAAAATATAAGAAATATATATTTAAACTTTATAGATTTAAATGGCAATATTCGTAGCAAATTGGTAGGAGTAAAAGAATTAATAAATAATACTCATGTTTCATGGAATGATGGAATTAGCATAAATGGTAGATTAATAACTGATTTTAAAAATAACATACAATCAGATTGGTTAGTATTATTACCTGATGCTGACTCATTTAGAATAATTCCATTTTTAGAAGAAAGTCAAAAATCAGCAATGTTAATGTGCCAAATAAAGAACTTTTCGCTAGATAGTAGAGACTTATTAAAAAAAGCGGTTAATCAATTATATACAAAAGAAAAGTGTATTCCAGTAGTAGGAACAGAGCTTATATATGAATTCACTTGTAATGGGCAAGATTATTATCATACACTCCCAACTAGCAGTAGTACAATTTTTAATAATTCTTTAGTAGATTGTTTATTAGAATCGAAAATAGATGTGGAATATTATATGCCTTATGGCAAAAAGCATAATAGGATTGATTTAGTACCTGATATTGCAACAAATAGCGCAGATAAGTATACAGTTTCTAAATGGTTTTTAAGAAGCTTAGCTACAAAAGTAAATTATGATATTAAATTTTCAAAACTAGATGAAAATAGTCTTTCATCATTTCCAATGCATATAAGTTTATGGGATGAAAATAAGAAAAATAATTTATTTTTCAGTAATGATGATGAATTTGAATTAAGTAATTTGGCAAAAAAATTTATAAACGGTATTTTACATTTTAATAAATATATTTATGCTGTTACAAAAGCAACAACAAAACAAGAAATGTTAAATTTAATACCAACGTTGTCAATGAATAGAGATAATTCACTTATACAAGTTCCTTTATATTTTAAAGAAAAACAAAAAAAGGATAGAGTAGGGTGGAGCAAAAGACTAGTTTATCAAGGTGCTACATCAGATTGTAATCATTATCTAGTTTTAGCATGTATATTATATGCAGGAATTTTTGGACTACAAAATTTAAGTGAAAATGAAAAACATATGGAATGTGTTAATCAATATTCATGCGAGGAGCTGCTACAAGAAGTAAAAAATAATGAATATTTTATAAAAACAATAGGAGGTGATTTTACAGATTATATTATAAATAAATTAAACTGTAAGAAAGGAAATTGGAACTTATGAATCAAGAATTTTGCTTATTTCAGGTTGATAAAAAAAGAGTAATATGGGAAGTTACTAAGTTTTGCAATTATCATTGCAAACATTGCTGTGCATCAGCAGAAATAATAGATACAAAAGACGAACTTAAATTAGATAATTTTATTAAAGCTTTAGATGAAATGAAAGAATATGGAGTAGAAGAGATATATTTTTCAGGAGGTGAACCATTTTCTAGAAAAGATATATTACAAATATTAAAAAAGGCTGTAGATAATGGCATAAAATGTAATATCTCAACGAATGGCTCATTAATTACTGAAAATATTGCTAAAGAATTAAAAAAATTAAACATAAATAAAGTTCATATTAGTCTAGATCACTATGATAAGGAAAAATTCAATTCATTCAGAGGCGGAGAATACTTTGAACCAACGATTAATGCAATAAGATTACTAAAAGATAATAATATTTATGTAAGAGTTGGTGCAGTTATATGGAAAGAAAACGTAAAACAAATAGAAGAAATGATACAATATCTAATTAATTTAAATGTAGATGAAGTTGTTTTTAATTGGTTAATAAAAGTTGGTAGATTAACCAAAAACGAAGATGTATGTGTTAATATTTCTGAATTTGATTCTACAATTAATAAAATTCGAGAACTAAAGAAGAAATGTGAAAAAAATATAAAAGTATCTATGCATAGAAGTTGTAAATTCGAAGATAGTAATCAGATATGTCCAGGAGGAGAAGACTTTTTTTACATTTCACCAGAAGGAAGGCTTGCACCATGTTCATGGATAAAGAAAATGGATAAAAATACAATCTCTAAAAATAGTCTAAAAGAAAAGTCTTTTCTTGAAATTGTAAAAGAAGATAATTTCAAGAAATTTAACAATATGAAAAATGAAAGAAAAGAAAAATATAAAACTGGGTGTCCAGCAATATGTTTTGAAAGAAATAATACATATTTTTCAAAAGATCCATTATTATTAGAAAAGGAGGAAAAGTATGGTAAATGTTCTAAATGCATGTCCGTTTAATTTAAAAGATGGAAAGGAAAGAATTCTTTGGGAAATAACACCTAGATGTAATATGAATTGTAAGCATTGCTTATTTTATATGGGAAATGGAAAAAAATGCTCAGATGAAATTACAATGGAACAAGCATTTGAAATTATAGATAATATTAAAAAAGATAAATCTATTAAAGCAATTTGGATTTCGGGGGGAGAGCCATTGCTGAGAAAAGATATTGTGGAAATTTGTAAATATATAAAAGAAGCGGGAATAAAACCGTCAATTAGTACAAATGGAGTTTTATTAACCGAAGAATTAATAGAAAAGTTATATAATGCTGGTGTAGAATATATGCACCTTAGTATTGATGGCGCAACTGCACAAACACATAATAATTTAAGAGGTGTACCACAAGCTTTTGAAATTTTAATGGATAAAATGGAATTATTAAAAACATTTCCAATTAATGTTGGAGCAAGCTTTATGGTAACAGAAGAAAGCATTGATGAAATAGATGGAGTATTAGAAATTGCAAAAAGTAAAAATTTGAATGTAATTAGTTTTTACCTTGTCGCAGAACTTGGAAGAGGAGCAATTAATTTTAAAAAAGAAAAGTTTGATCTAGCGAAAAAACTCTATGAAAAAATAAATTCAATTGATAGAAACAGATATCCAGGTCTTAAAATCGAAATGTTTAGAGCTAATAGAAGTAACTTAGATGATAACGATATAATCCAAGAATGCAAAGGATATAACTTTTTTAATATAACATATGATGGCAATTTAGGTGGGTGTCCATGGCTTATGAAATCGGAGCATGCATTTACAGTTCGGAAATTTATTAAATGAAGATTTTATAGTACTAAAAGAAAAATGTTCAAATGAAATGAAAAAACTTATAAATAATAGGAAAGAAAGAATAGAATATTGCACAAATTGTGACAGAAATAAAGAATGTGGGAAGGGATGTGTAGCTCTTCAAATAAATGCAAATAATAAACTAAAGGGAATGGATGAAGTGTGTCCAAAAATAAGGAAAGAGGTTTTAGGTATTGAATGTTCTTGATTGGAAAAAACGAGAAGATTTAAATACATATGATTTAGAAATTGGAAATTATATTTTTGAGATTAAAACTTCAAAAAAAATATTTTTATCAGATTATAACAATATAGAACCAAATGATAATCTGCCTAAAATTAAAATAAAAATCTGGATAGAGGAAAGTGAAGAATTAAAAAGAGAATTTTATAATAGTTGTAAAGATAAAAAGATATTTGTACCAGATGAACTTGCTATATTTTATGAACAGTGCAATAAAAAACTAGAACATAAATATTCATTAAAAAATAAATTTAATAAGTATTATAAAGATAAGGATAATATTTTTTTGTGTTTTAATTATATAACAGATAAGTTCTATATTTATTATAAATATGGGATAAATGAGATTTTCATAATTGGAAATGAAAAAAGTTTAGAAAGAATAATCCTTGACTTTCTAACAGTCAGTAGTATAATATTACCTATACATTCTTTGGCAGTAAAAACCAAAGGCGGTCTTGGAATTTGTATTTTAGGAGAAAGTCGGGTCAGGTAAAACATCTTTTATGATAAAGCTTATAGAAAGAGGATATCTTTTTCTTACAGATGATGCGCTTTTTATAGATAAAGAAAAAAATCTTATAAGAGTAAATACTTTTTTTTCATACAGAAAAAAATATCCTAATAACATAAATTTAGAAGAATATAGTAAAAAAATTAATAATGAAAAAATTATAATTGATTTCAAACTAGCAAAAAAATTAATCAATTTAGAATATGCAGATACAATAGAAGACTATATATTTTTTAAGCTAAGTGATATTAAAAAGGTTCAAGAATTAAAAGAACCTTTTCCATGTATTCCAAGGGAAAGTTTTTGGTGTTTATCTTTTTTAATAAAACAAAAACAAAATGAATACATTAAAGATATTTTAGAAAAATCGATTTATGAATGGAATGAGATTACAAAAAATTCTAGATTTATTAAAATTGATTTTCAGGATTTAGAAAAATTCACGAATGAATTTGTAAAACACATAGAAAAACTAAGAGGGTGAAAAAATGAAAAAAATGCTTGTTAGCGATTATGACGATACATTTTATACAGATGAGGAAAGTGTCAAAAAAAATGTTAGTAAGGTAAAAAAATTTAAAGAAAATGGAAATCTTTTTGTTATTGCAACATCAAGAAGTTGGAAATCAATTAGCCAAGAAATAGAAAAGTATAATATTGAATGTGATTATGTCATTTGTAATGCAGGTGCAATAATTATTGATCCTAAAAAAAATAGTACAATTTATAGTGACTTTTTGAAGCAGGAATATATAACCAAAATCGAAGAGATAATAAGAAAACAATTAGATGCTGAAGTTACAAGGTTTACAGAAGATGATGGCATTTCAAAAAGCAGAATTTTAGGCTACAAAATAAAAGGTGATAGAATAATATTAAGTAATATTATGAATGAGATAAAACAGACTAATATGTGCTTACAAATTATTTATAGCAATGAAAATAAATTATTTATAAACGGAACAAGTGCAAAAGAAGATGCAATTGAAGAAATTTATAAATTAGTTAATGAACCAATTAATATCGTGACTGTCGGAGATGATAAAGTAGATATTGGCATGATAAAAAAGTATGATGGATATAGAATGAAAAACAGTTCAGAAGAAGTAAAAAAGGTAACCAATAAAGAGATTGAAAATGTATATGATATTATATGAAAAACCCCCTTTTGTGTAATCACAAAGGGGGAAAAACTTTTAAAAGGGTCTACCAGTTGAATTATTCTTTGGCTGGGTTGTCTTTGATGCGTGTGAAGTTTGCTTTTTTTGCTGAGTTGTCTTTGATGCGTGTGAGGTTTGCTGAGTAGTGCTTTCACCTTGTGTATCTTTCGTTTCTGTCTTGTTAAATTTTGATCCAAATACATAACCTGTCAAAAACAAAATGACTGCTAGGATAAGCACGATTGTCAACAAGACAATTGATTCAAATTCATATTTAAAAACAATAATCTTGAGACATGACAGCAATTCAGCTGTCGTTTCATTTGTAAAAAAGTAAGCTATTAATAAAGACAGCAAACTTACTACAATAATAACCAAGGAGCACTTAACTCCAGACATTTTCTTCATTTCTTGATCCTCCTTTGTTGTAAATTTTTCATGAAAAAAATGTTATGTATATATATTATACACCGTTTTACATAAAATGTAAATACTTATTCTGAATTTTATTCAGAGAATTATTAATAATAAA
>USCV01000056.1 GCA_900553225.1 uncultured Clostridium sp.
ATCTCCTTGACCTAGGTGTCCTTCTCCATTATATCCCCATGTATATACTTCTCCACTTTTTGTTAAGGCTATATTTTGTGCAAATGCCGTTGATATCTTTATTACATTTGTTAAATATGTATCATTATTTATCTTTACTTGAGTTGGTTTATTCCTATTTGTGTTATCTCCCACTCCTAATTGTCCATGATTGTTTAATCCCATTGTCCATACTGTTCCATCTTCTTTTAAGATAACTGTTGAAGTTTCACCTAATTCTACATGTGGTGTTGTAATGGCGCCTTCTTTATTTCTATATACATTTATTATTGCTTTTGCTTTTGCTCCTGTTTTTGAATTGTATCCTGTTATTGTTGTATGTCCTATTTCTTTGCCTGTAACTATTCCATTATTATCAACTGTTGCTACATCTTCGTTTGATGATGTCCATGTCCAATCACTTTGATTTGCTTTTTCTGGAATTAATACATTGAAACTTGATTCATTAAGTACATCAATATCTAATGTTTCTCCAATTTTTATGTATTCATTTCTTATATTTAATTGTACTTCTGTTGTTCCGATTTTTGTTAAATAATTTGCATTTGTTGTTGTTCCATTTCCTAATTGTCCATAAGTGTTTTGTCCTATAATCCAAATTGAACCATCTTTTCTGATTATTGCATGATTTCTTGGATTTGAATCTACATAGCATGTTCCTGGCGCTATTGCAATTGCGTCTGTTACTTCTGTACCATCTGCATTTACCATTGCTTTTGGATATACTGCACTTGTTGTTGTTTTATCTCCTATTTGTCCATATCCATTATATCCAGTTACATATACTTTTCCGTCTTCTCCTATAAATTGAAGGCTTCTAACTCCTGCTTTTATTGTTTTTGCTTTAAATGCATTTCCTTCTTTGTCTTTTATTTGTGTAAATGTTGTTCTGTTTGTTGTGTCTCCTAATCCTAATTGTCCATAATTGTTTAATCCTGATGACCAGATTGTTCCATCTTCTTTTAATATGTATCCTGAATATCCTTTAAGATGTATTTCATTTATTTCACTTGATATATATCTTTCTGTTGATTTACTTGATGTTGCTCCATATCCCATAGCACCATATGTATTACATCCCCATGTCCAAGTTTCGCCATTTGATTTTATTGCACATACTTCTCCATATCCAACACTGGCACATATAACATTTGTCATTTTACTTAATTTAACTGGTGTATATGTTGTACTATTTTCCATCAATTCATAGTCTTCACCATTTCCCCATCCATATACATTACCATCTTTATCAACTGTTATTGTTGTTGTATGTCCCATAGAAATATCCATAATATTTTCTAAATAGCCTTTTCCTCCTATGCCTTTAACTCTTGTTGCATATGTTCTATTGCTTGTATCTCCTAGTCCAAGTTGTCCTGCTCCATTATGTCCCCATGTATATACTTCTCCACTTTTTGTTAAAGCCATTGCTTGTGCACGCATTGCAGATATTTTTACTACATTTGTTAAATATGTATTTGCATCTATTTTTACTTGTACTGGTGTTGTTCTGTTTGTTGTGTCTCCTTGAGCACAAGTTCCTATATCATTTCTACCTGATACCCATACTGTTCCGTCTTCTTTTAATACAAGTGCAAATCCTTCTCCCATTTCTATTTGTGGCGTTGTTATTGCACCTTCTTTGTTTCTGTATACATTTACTATTGCTTTTGCTTTTAGTTCTGTTTGTGGATTATATGCCGTTATTGTTGTATGTCCAATACCTTTTCCTGTTACATTTCCATTTTTATCAACTGTTGCTACATCTTCGTTTGATGATGTCCATGTCCATCCACTTTGACTTACAGTATCTTTTCCTTCTGTGTCACTTACTTCAGTTTTTATTGTTTCTCCTATTTTTATAAATGTATTTTTGTAATTTAATTGATAATTTTTTATATAATATATTTTGTTAGTGTTATTCCAAGAGTGTTCACCATAAAATACTCCTGCAGAATTTTCTACAAAATTTGTATTTGTTTTGCTATTTTCTATCAATTCTGAAAGTTCATTTTCTTTAGTTCCAAAATTGTCTACAATAACATTTGTTCTTGTTCCACTTGTATTTACATTTGTTGCAATGTTTGTAAATTTACAACTTCCTGAATAATCGCTTTCAACTTTTCCTAGGTCATGGAAAAATGTACAATTCTTAACTCTAAGGTTTCCACCACCATTATAATATAAATATGTTGCAGCATTTGTACCACATATTCTAAAGAATATATTTTCTGCCGTTCCATTGCTCCATCTAAATATTGATTTTTGCCATCCATCACCTGATTTTGGATAATATACACACGTTAAATTTCTAACAATAGTATTAGAATTTGCTATTTGCATCATTGGTCCATCTCTAGACTCTGATTTTGAACCATCATATACAAGTATTGTTTTTTCATTTTCTCCAAATATTTCTAGTGATTTACCTTGATCATATATTCCTGGTTGTGCATAACTATCTAATGCCATTGGCGTTAATGTGTATGTTCCTGCCATAATATAAATTTTTTGCCCACTTGTTGCCTCATTTATAGCTTTTGAAAGTGTTGCATATGGTTTTTCTTTTGTTCCATCTCCAGTTTCGTCACTTCCTGTTGTTGAAACGCAAATATTGTAACCAGATTTTATTATATTACTACTTGTTGCAGAGGTTTCTGAGCCTGAAGTACTTGTTGTACTTATACTATTTGCAATGTATTGAAATATGCTATTTTGCTTGTTTATAACTTTGTCTGTTGCTAATATTGCACATATTGCTGTTATTGCACAAAGTAATACTGCTGCTTTGCTTTTTATTTTTTTGCTAAATTTTTTGCTTAACTTCACGGCTCTTCTTCCTCCCTTCTCTAATGATTTTTTATTTTAAAATTTTTGTTTTCTTAAAGTTTTTATAATATATATTTTAATTATTTCTTTTATTTTTTACAACTATAGATATTTATATATTACAATTTTATTATTTATATATTATTAGGGATATAGGGCTTTTGAAATTTTTAGTTACTTTTTTGTCATTTTATTTAAATTTATATTTCATATTTTATTAGTTTTTTATTTTTTGCTTAGGGAATGAATGGAAAAAGAGCAATATTGTTATAAATATTGCTCTAAAAATATTATTTTATATTTCTTCTCCATTGAACTTTTTTGTGTCTATACACACTTTATGTCAATGTTATAGTTCTTAAAATCATTCAACTGCTACACTATTTACTCTTGTTATTTTACCACTGTCTATTTTTATTTCCAATGTGTTTTTCTCTGAAGTAATATAGTAATAATCTTCACCTTTTCTTTGGATTTTTTCAACATTTAGCTCATTTTCTTTTATATTTTTTTCACCCAATTTTTTAAATTGTTTTTTGGCTAATTTTCTTGCTTTTTCTTCTGTTATTTCTTTTTCATCACTTTTTATAATTTCTATTTTTGTGTTTGAATCTTTACTATTTTCTGTAGATGTATTATTCTTATCTGGTTTAAATATTACAAACATTGATACTGAAATAAGTATAATGCATCCAAATATTGCTAAATTGTATGGTCTAATTATCTTTTTTATTATTTTTCTAAATTTTTTATTTACCTTCATTTTTTACGCTCCTCTTTTGTTTTTTTTATTTTATCACTTTTAAAAATAAAAGTAAATACTTTTTTAAGCATGCTTAATAAGCCTTTTTATAGGCTTTTTTAAAAATTGTGACATGTTTAATAAAACTTTTTACAGTTTTTTTTAAATTTTTGTATGCTTAATAAACCTTTTTATGGGGATTTTTAAAATTTATATACATAATTATTTAATATCTTTTATTTATATTAGATTGTCTACAAAATTTCCTTTTCTTCATTTTGCGCGCCTAAAATGAAGATTTAGGAAATTTCGTATGCGCACTGACAATCTATTTTAATATAATTCCATATAGTTTATCATCATAATCTATTTTAATATAATTTCATATGGTTTATCATCATAAACTATTTTTATTTTTATTATTTTTCCTCTGTGTTTTATTTGAATCTCTTTTCCGTCTAGTTTTTCACTTACTGTGTCACTTAAATGTATTTTTACTTTATTTGGATAAGTTTCTCCATCTAAATATTCGTCAATATTTAATTCTGGATGTTTTTTTGTTAGCTTATCTACTCCACCTAATACAAATTCTCCGTCTTCTTCTACATAAATCTTGACATTACGCTTAAATAATAGTAATAGTAGTAAAAGTATTAGTCCTGCTATTCCAATAACTGCTGCTATTTGTTTGTTTCCTTTTACTTTTTCATCTTCTACTCCTAGCGTTGCTGTTTCTTTCTCTTCTGTTGGTTCAGTATTAGGTTTTTGATTGTTTTCTTCGTTGATTGGGGGTTCAACTTTTTCTTCTGTTGGTTGTCCTTCTTTATCTTCTTTTGTATTATTATTAATTATTATTGTTTTATTCTTTGTAACTGTTTTTATTATTTCTGTTTTTGGCTCTTCTTGTTTTATCTCTTCCTGTTTTGGTTCTTCTTTTATTTCTTCTTTTTCTGGTTCTTTAACTTCTTCTTTTTCAGTTACTAATACTGAGAATTTTGTTTTAAATCCTTTATATGTTATTGTAACAACTTGTAGTCCAGAATTTTGGGGATTATATCCTGAGATCATGTTGTCTGTTACTGGAATAGTATTTATTCCACTTGATTTAATTATATCTATTGTTGCTCCTGTTATATCTAGTGCCTCACCATTTTTATAATTAATTTTGTTTGGCTCATTATTTAATGATATTGCTTTTATTTTATCTTTTACGCTTACTTGGAATTTTCCTTGTAAACCTTTGTATTCTACTGTAATTGTTTGTGTTCCTTCTTTTGTTTTATCATATCCTGATATCATTGATGCTGTCATGTCGGTCTTTTCATCTACTTTTCCACTTGCTGTTATTATTAATATTGTTCCTCCTGTTAGGTCTAAATTTTCTCCATATTCATAATCTGTTTTTTCTGGTTTTTTAACTTCCAATCTTGTTATGTAATCTTTTACATTGACTATGAATTCTTGAGAAAGACCTTCGTATGTTACTGTTAATGTTTGGTTTCCAATCTTTTTAGGATTGTATCCTGTGACCATATCTTTTGTTATATTTAGTATTTTTGTTTCATTGCCTTGTTTGAACTCAATTGTTCCTCCTGTTAAATCTAATTGTTCTCCATATTTGTATTCTAATTTATTTGGTAATGTTTTTATTGTCATACTACTTGTTTGGTTAATTACTGTAATTCCAAATGATTTAGTATAGCCTTTATAAGTTACTTTAATTGTTTTTGCACCTTCTGTACTTGTATCAAATCCTTCTATTTGTACTTCGGAATTTGTCATTGCTACTGGGGTTGTAGCTGTTTTACTTGCCATTATTGGTTTTACTTTTCCGCCTGTTAAATCAATTTTTTCACCTATTTTATATACTAGTTTATTTGGTTTTACAATATCAATATCTTCAATATAGTCTTTTACGTCTACTTCATATGAAGTTGTTTTGTCTTTGTATGTAACTGTTATTTTTTGTTTTCCTATTTTATTAGGATTATATCCTGTTACCATACTTGTTGTTATATTTATTGTTTCTTTTGCTCCATTACTTCTTATTGTTTCTATTGTTCCTCCTGCTATATTTAGTGGTTCTCCATATTTATATTCTGCTTTTGGAGTAGTTTTCATTATGATTGATTGTATATTGTTTTCTACTATAACACCAAATTGTTCTTTTTGCCCTTTATACATAACATCTATAGTTTGTGCTCCTTCTTGTTTTGGGTTATATCCACTTATTGTTACTTTACTATCTGTAAGCGCTACTGGGGAAGTAGCTACTCCACTAGCCATAACTTCTTGAATATTTCCTCCTGTTAGGTCTAAATCTTCACCATATTCGTATTTTACTTTCGTTGGTGGTGTTAGTATAATTCCTGTTATATAATCTTTTACATTTACTTTATATTTTAATTCTTGTCCGCCATATTTTATTGTTAACTCTTGTTCTCCTATTTTTGTAGGTTCATATCCTGTTACCATTTCTTCTGTAATTTGTTTTTCTTCTGGTCCGCTTGGTCTCACAATTGTTATTATTCCATTACTTAAATCTAATGGTTCTCCATATTTATATTCTGTTTTTGGAGTTGTTTTTATTTCCATAGATATTATTGGATCTTCTACTGATATAGTAAATGTTGTTGTTTTCGTAACTCCATTTTCTGTATAGCTTATTGTTAGTGGTAATTTTGTGTTTTCTTTGCTTGAGTCAAATCCACTTATCATTTCTTTTGTAATATCTATTGTTTCTGTTGTTCCTGTTGCTCTTGTTATTTTTAATTTTCCGCCTGTTGTGTCTAGTGTTTCTTTGACATTATATTTTACTTTTGTTGGTAATGTCTCTATAGCAACTGATTGTATTGTATTTGTTATTGTTATTGGGTAACTTGCTGTTCCTATTATTCCGTTATTTGCAGTATATTTTAAAGTTAATGTTTTACTTACTTTATTGTCTTTTCCGTATTCTGAGATTGTTGGGTTCATATTTAATGACCCACCGTCTTTTTCTGTTATTACCGCTGATGTTATTGGCTCTTCTTTTGTTGTTCCATCTGTATATGTTACTGTTATTT
>USCV01000057.1 GCA_900553225.1 uncultured Clostridium sp.
TAAATAAAAATGAACAAATAATAAATAAACAAGAAATTAATTTAAATTTAATTAAATTAGAAAAAGAAAAAATAATAAACAATTTAGAAGATTTAATTAATTTTGAAGAAGAGTTGGAGAGTTTAAAACAAGAATATGAAGATTTAATTAATAAGAATAATATAATTAATAAGGCAAGAGAATTTTTACAAATAGCCTATGAAAAGATGAAAAATAATGTAACACCTAAATTTACTGCAAATTTATCTTCAAACATAGAAAAAATATCTAATGGAAAATATAATAAAGTTTCAGTTAATGATGAAAAAGGAATGATAGTTGAAATTCCAAGTGGAGAATATGTATCTGCTGAAAAGTTAAGTGCTGGAACAATAGAGCAATTATATTTATCTCTTAGATTATCTATGGTAAAAGAAATATCTGAAGAAACAATGCCAATCATTTTAGATGAAGCATTTGCATATTATGATGACGAAAGGTTAGAAAATACATTAAAGTTTATTGCTCAAACTTTTAATGGAAATCAAATATTACTATTTACATGTTCACACAGAGAAGAGGAAATTTTAAATAGAATTGATAAAGAGTACCAATTAATTGAGCTAAATTCTTGAACATTTAACGTTTTGGGTGTATAATAAGAATGTTGAAAATTAAAAAGAGGAGAAAAGAAAGATGTTTCAGAAATTAGAGGACGTAGAAAAGAGATATGAAGAACTAACAAAAAAAATAAGTGACCCTGAAATAATATCAAAACAAAACGAGTGGCGAGAATATATGAAAGAACATGCGGAAATTGAGCCAATTGTTGAAAAATTTAGAGAATACAAAAAAACAAAGGAAAGTCTTGAAGAAGCAAAAGAAATGCTAAACGATCCTGAATTAAAAGAGCTTGCAGAAATGGATATGCTTGAAGCAAAAGAAAAGTTGCCAAAAATCGAAGAAGAATTAAAGTTATTATTAATTCCTAAAGATAAGGATGATGATAAAAACATTATATGCGAAATAAGAGGCGGAGCAGGAGGAGAAGAAGCAGCTCTTTTTGCAGGAACTTTATTTAGAATGTATTCAATGTATGCAGAAAAAAAGCACTGGAAATTAGAAGTATTAAATGAAAATGAAACAGGACTTGGTGGCTATAAAGAAATTTCCTTTATGGTAACAGGAAAAGGAGCATATAGTAGACTTAAGTTCGAAAGCGGTGTTCATAGAGTACAAAGAGTTCCAGATACAGAAAGCAGTGGAAGAATTCATACTTCAACTGCAACAGTTGCAGTACTTCCAGTTGTTGAAGATGTTGAAATAGATATAAATCCAGCAGATATAAAAATGGAAGTGTATAGAGCATCAGGTGCAGGTGGACAGCATGTTAATAAAACATCATCAGCCGTAAGATTAATACATGAACCAACTGGTATTGTTGCAGAATGTCAAACAGAAAGATCTCAAGTTCAAAATAGAGAGTACGCAATGAGATTATTGCGTTCAAGATTATACGAAAAAGAAAAGGAAAAGCAAGATGCAGAGCTTGCAAATGAAAGAAAATCACAAGTAGGAAGTGGAGATAGAAGCGAAAAAATACGTACATATAACTATCCACAAGGACGTATAACAGACCATAGAATTGGACTTAGCATATATCAAATGGAAGACTTTTTAAATGGAAATTTAGATGAAATGATTGATAATTTGATTGCAGCTGATAGAGCAGAAAAGTTAAAGGGAAATGAAGAATAATGAAGTGAACCCTTCTGGGTAGACATTAAATAAAAAGGAACCTTGTAAAAAGAGAAAAGCATATGCTTTTCTCTTTTTATGTAGGTGTGCCCAGCATGGGCAACAACTTGTGGGTGAAAGTCCCATATAGTGCCTGATAGTGGCGAACTATTAGCGAATGACAAGGGTGTCCATCGTGAGGCAGAAATCACATATAAGGCTGAATTGAGCTGGGCGAGTTTGCCTAACAAAACAAAGCCCAATAGCTATCCAAGGATCATACAGTAAATGTGGCAGATATATGAGAGGAAAGTTGTTGTTCTTACCTGGGAAGGTCTGATATTTTGGAAATACCTTGAACTAGGTATGAAAATGCTAGTAGTGATATTAGAGTGAAATATCAGAAGTCAGCAGAAGTCATAGTAGCAAATTGGATATATACAATTTGTGAAGGACTGAACGATAGGAGGATTTTTTTTATGAAAGGTAATCAAAAATACGATAATGGTAGACAACTTCATACTGAAGACTATCTACAAGAGAATAAGTTGGAAACTAAAGGTAATGTAGAAGTATCTAGTATTTTTACTGTGCCCTCATTGGGCAACAAAAGGAGAAAAGTGGAAACCAAAACCACACATAAAATCCTATCAAAAGCTAAAGAGAAAACTAGAACAATTAACAAATAGAAGTTGGAGTATAAGTTTAGATAAAAGAATAAAACAAATAAACTATTTAGTAAGGGGATGGATAAATTATTTTAGAATAGCGAATATGAAAACCGCAATAACGAAAATAGACGAACATCTAAGGATGAGAATAAGAGTTATAATATGGAAGCAATGGAAGATACCGAAAAGAAGAACTAAAGCATTAATACAAATAGGAGTAAAGCCAGAACTAGCTAAAACAATATCATATACAAGGAAAAGTTATCAATTAATATGCAAGACGGACTGGTTAAAATTTGCTATAAATATAGAAAGATTAATAAAAAATTATAATTATTCTAAGGTCATAAATAAGCACTTTATTAATAAACTTATATAAAGTTTGTTAGTAAAGGAGTTTTTATTTTGCAAGGATTATTAAAAACAACGCTAATTGGTTTATTTTTTGGTACTTTTGGTACTACTTTAGGTGGAATTATTGGAGTGTCTTTTAAAAATACTTCAAATAAATTTTTAGGATTTATTCTCTCACTTGCTTCAGGATTAATGACTGGAATTGTATGTTTTGATTTGATTCCAGAAGCATTAAATATATCTTCTATTATATATGTACTTATTGGAATTGCATTCGGTATAGTTACTATGATTGCTTGTGATATTTTTGTTAATAATAAGTTTAAAAATACTAGAGGAAGCTTTAGAAACGCAAATAGTATGCTAAAAACAGGAATTATAATTAGCATTGGTCTTGCTCTTCATAATTTTCCAGAAGGTTTGGCTATTGGTTCTGGGTTTGAGGCATCACTTGTGCTTGGATATTCTCTTGCTGTTGCTATTGCCCTGCATGATATACCTGAAGGTAGATTTCAAAGTAGACAGTATGCGAGATAAAACAATTTGAATTTGATATAAATACTTAAATTTCAGAGTTCAAAAAAATTTTGAAATTTATTTTTTAATATTGACAAAAACAAATGTTTCATGTAAAATTAAGAAAATTATAAAAGACATTAAAAACGCAATTAAATAGAAAATAAGTTTTGAAAGGAGTTTGCATAATGGACGGTGAGTTAAATGAGAAAAATAGTTTTATAATATATACAACAGATGATGGACAAGTTGATATTGAAGTAAGATTAGAAGATGAAAATGTATGGCTTACTCAAAATTCAATGGCTGAATTATTTGACACAACTAGAAATAATATAACAATGCATATAAAAAATATCTTTGAAGAAGGAGAATTGCAAGAAAAATCAGTTAGTAAGGAATCCTTACTAACTGCCAAAGATGGAAAAAATTATAAAACAAAATTTTATAATTTGGATTTAATTATATCAGTGGGATATAGAGTAAAATCAGTTCGAGGTACGCAATTTAGAATATGGGCAAATAAATTGATAAAAGAATATCTAATAAAAGGATATAACCTTAATGTTAAAAGATTCAAAAATAATGGTGGTGGAACATATTTTGAAGAAGTATTAGAAAAAATTAGAGATATCCGTTCATCTGAAAAAGTATTTTGGAGAAAAATATTGGACATTTATGCGACTAGTGTAGATTATGATGCGAAAAATGAACAAACAAGAGAATTTTTTAAAACAGTTCAAAACAAAATGCACTATGCTGTTCATGGCAATACGGCAGCAGAAGTAATATTTAACAGAGTAGATAGTGAAAAAGATAATATAGGATTAACAAATTTCAAGGGAAACATGCCTACCAGAGCAGAAACAGAAATTGCTAAAAATTATTTAACTGAAAAAGAGATGGATTTATTAAATAGAATGGTGTCAGCATATTTAGATGTTGCAGAGATTAATGCGTTAAATATGCATGCAATGACGATGAAAGAATGGGTAAAAGAACTAGATGGATTTTTAACTATGACTCATAAAGACATATTAGAAGGAGCAGGAACGATATCTCATGAAAAAGCATTAGCCAAAGCTCATGAAGAATATGATAAATATATGAAAAATCATTTAACACAAGCAGAAAAAGATTATTTAGAAATAATGGGTGAAGACATTAAAAAATTGAAATAATACAGGAGCTAATTATCATTCAAAGGATAAAAAAAGTGAAAGATAACTAGTAATTTGTTAAATAGATTGGAGATGTAATTATGGCTTTTGATTATAAAAAAGAATATAAGGAATTCTATATGCCAAAGAATAAACCTAGTATAGTAGAAATTCCTAAAATGAATTATATAGCAGTTAGAGGAGCAGGAAACCCTAACGAAGAAAACGGAGATTATAAAAATACAATAGGATTATTATATGGTATTGCTTATACAATAAAAATGAGCTACAAAGGAACTCATAAAATAGATGGTTTTTTTGAATATGTTGTTCCACCATTAGAAGGATTTTGGTGGCAAGATGGATTAAAAGGTAGCATTGATTATAATAATAAAAATACTATGCACTTTATATCTATTATTAGATTACCAGACTTTGTAACCAAAGAAGATTTTGAGTGGGCTATTGAAGAAGCAACGAGAAAGAAAAAACAAGACTTTTCAAGAGTCGAGTTTTTAACTTATGATGAAGGACTATGTGTTCAATGTACGCACTTAGGTTCTTATGATGACGAACCAACAACAGTTAATTTAATGCATGAATATATGAAAGAAAATGGCTATGAATTAGATATAACTGATGAAAGATACCATCACGAAATATATTTAAGCGATCCAAGAAAATGTGATGTTAATAAATTAAAAACAGTTATAAGACACCCAATTAAAAGGATTAAATAATTAGATAAATAGTAATTGGTAAAGGAGATTTTTTTGTGAAGAAAAAAAAGAAAAGGACAAAGTAAGTTGTAGGGGAGGTAAGATTTAAATATGGATAAATTTAAAGAGATAAGACCTGTTGTACTTGGCATAGTAAAAAAAGATAATAAAATTTTAGTTAGTGAAGGGTATGATAAAACTAAAAATGAAATATTCTATAGAAGCATAGGTGGTGGTATTGAATTTTTAGAAAATAGTAAAGACGCTTTAAAAAGAGAATTTAAAGAGGAACTTAATATAGATATTAATGTAGGAGAATTTTTGGGTATTTCTGAAAATATATTTACTTATAACGGAAAAAATGCACATGAATTAATATTATTTTATAATGTCGATATAAATAATTTTGATTATAAAGAAAAATATCATATAGTTGATGATAATTGTGAAAATGATGCAATGTGGATAGATATAGATAACTTTATAAATGGAGAGTTAAAAATATATCCAAAAGAAATATTTAATTATTTAAAATAACAGATAATAATTGGAGTGATTGAAATGGAAAAAGAAATAATTTTTGTAACACATAACAAAGGAAAAGCTAAATCAGCAGAGAAATACTTTAAGAATATAAAATTAAGTACAATTGATTTTGAGTTAGATGAACCACGAAGTGATGATATACAAGAAATTGCAAAGTCAAAAGTCTGTCAAGCCTATGAAATGGTGAAAAAATCTTGCATTGCATTAGATACGGATTTTAGAATTGATGAGTTGAATGGTTTTCCAAGAGCTTTTGTTAATTTTTCATTAGAAACAATTGGAATAGATGGAATTTTAAAATTAATGGAAAATAAAAGTAATAGAACATGTGCATTTAATGAATGTTTAGCATATCATGATGGAAAAGAAATACATTATTTTTATGGAAAGCATCCTGGTAATTTATCAAATAAAATTCAAGGACAAGATAGAAAAGAAAAATGGTCTGATTTATGGTATATTTTTAAACCTAAAGGTTTTGATAAAACTTTAGCAGAAATGAATGAACAGGAAAGAGATGATAGAAGGTCTATAGATGGTTCTTATTCTGCTATGGAAAAATTTGCAGAATGGTATCAAGAAAATAATTAAGGATAACGACAACTTACAAGTTATAAATTAAAATAGTATGTTTGTGTACTGTTATTTTGCATTTAGTCACATTACTATTTATAAAATTACGTATAAGCTTAAAATGTCCAAATTATTAAGTAAAATAAACTTCTAAAATGGACATTTTTTATAATTAGAAAAACCAGTAATACCAATGCTTTCAAACAAAACAGATGACATATTTTACTAACTAGGGTAGGTGTGTGATAGTGAAAACTATCACATAGCTACCCTTAAACTAATTATGAGCAAGTGTGGATATATTTAAAAAATTTAAAAATAAATTTTAATATAAGGGAGAATTTTTATAAGAAAACGGATGTATATATAGTATAGGGAGAGTGA
>USCV01000058.1 GCA_900553225.1 uncultured Clostridium sp.
GTTCTTCTCTCCTTTTTTGCATTATTACCTAATAATATATTAATAAAAATAATCTTTCTTAGCAATCTCGCTTTATTTAATATTTGCTTTATTTCATTCTATTCCTTTGCGGAACTACATTTTTAGACATTTTATTACATTTCCTTTACATTTTTGTAATATTTGTAATATTATTTTTATTTATATAAAATAATCTCTATTTACATTTTAACTAAGCACTAATTTGTAATCTAGAATCTAATCTACACAATGAAAATCCTTTTATCTCTTTAAAAATTAATAGTCACATAAAAAAGACTTCTAAACTATTTTCTAGCTTAAAAGTCTTTTACTTGTTATTAATGTTTATTCTCTTTCTTTTTCTTTAAAACAGCTATTATACCTAATGCTATTATACAACCTACGATAATAACTCCAACAACAATATATAAAATTCTAGTTTGACCTGTTTGTGGTATATTATTATTTTCTTTTATTGTTTCCTGTTTTGTTTCATTCTTTTGCTCATCTTTTGGTTCGTCTTTTGGTTCAGCTTTTGGTTCATCTTGCTTTTTATCATTAACTATTTTTATAGTAATTATTCTATCACCTTGAGAAATTAAATTCTTACCATCATTAGAAGTAATCTGTTTTAATTTTATTTGTGTTTCCATATCGCTTAAATTAGATTTTAATTTAAACTTTATCATTCCAATACCTTCTGCTTCTTTTACTCCAGATGAAATATTAGTAAATAAAACTTTTCCATACTTTTCACTTGTCTTACTGCTATTATACTCATATTCCCATTTATTTTTGTTTATAAATTCGATACTTTCAAAAACATTTTCATCGTATTCTAGGTCTGCTTCGATTACATTTATGCCATATGTTCCTGCATTAATTTCACTAATATTCATGTCAACATATACTTCTTCTCCTGGTTTATAAATTTCCTTTTCAGCCTTTGCATCAAATTTAAATGAACTTGCATATACAAAGGCATTATTTAGAACAATTAAACTTAACATTATACCAAAAATAAATATTTTTTTTATCTTCGTATTCATCTTTTGTTTTCACTCCTTATCTGCTCTTTTATTTATACTATAATTTTATATTATAACTAAATAATATTCAAGCCATACTTTTGTTATTATTTATCTCTAGTGTCCCTAATCACTACGGAAAATAGAGGTATGTACTTTTTTACAAAAATATTATTTTTTTATTACAATTATTATGAACTTAATTTCATAGATAATAACTTACTAATTCCACTTTCTTCCATTGTAATACCGTAAACTGTATCTGCTGCCTCCATTGTACCTTTACGATGTGTAATTACTAGAAATTGAGTGCTATTACTAAACTTTTTCAAATATTCAGCATATCTATATACATTTACGTCGTCTAATGCTGCTTCTATTTCGTCTAAAACACAAAATGGAGCAGGATTTATTTTCAATATTGCAAATAATAGAGCTATTGCTGTAAATGCCTTTTCTCCTCCAGATAAAAGCATCATATTTTGAAGTTTTTTCCCTGGTGGTTGCACTTTAATATCTATGCCGCATTCTAATATGTCGTTTTCGTCGTTTAAGATAAGTTCTGCTTTTCCTCCACCAAATAACTCAACAAATACTTCTCCAAAGTTCTTATTGATTTGCTTGAATTTTTCACTAAATTGATTCTTCATAGTTTCTGTCATGCTTTGTATTACTTTTCTAAGTTTTCCTGCTGTGTTATCTAAATCTAGTCTTTGCTCGCACATAAAGTCATATCTTTCCTTTGTTTTCTTATATTCTTCAATTGAATCGATATTAATACTTCCTAAATCTCTTATTTGATTTCTTATACTCTTAACTTCCTTTTCTGCAATGGCTATATTTTCAGGTCTTGGATATTCTTCTGCATTATTCGGAGTTATTTCATATTCCTCCCACAATTTATTTATAATTTCTTCTAAACTTTGCTCTGTATTTGTTTTCTTTACATTCATTTTAACACATTGCTCTTTAATATCTTCAATAACATTAAACTGCTGTGTAATTTCTTTTTCAAGGTTTGATAATTTTTGATTCTTTTGTGTTCGAATTTCTTTTAATTCATCTATTTTACCTGTGCTATTTTGAACACTTAATTTTACTTCTTCAATCTCATTTTCAAACTTTATAATTTCTTCTTTTAACATTTTGTTTTCTTGTCTCATTTGTTCTGTTTGCTCTATTTTATTATTAATGCTTGACTTTTGAAGATCAATATCTTGGTTTATTCTATTTATCATTTCTTCAATTGATAACCCACTTTCATCAAATGAAGATACAGATATTTTTAAATTTGTAATATCAAAATTCAAATCATCAACATATTTTTGGTTATCTTTATTGTACTGTGCAAATTCTGTTATTTGTTTATTATATTCATCAATTTGGCTTTCTAAGTTTGTAATTTCGTTTTTAAGACTTTCTTTTCTACTTTCAAACTCTTTTATTGTATCATCTACTTTTTGAATTTCTTCTTTTTGCATTTTAAGGTTTTTCTCTAAATTTTCGATTTTTTCTTCAACTGAAATCATTTTTTGTTTTTCAGTTGCATAAGTAATTTCTATTTCTTTTAAATACTGCTCCAAATCCTCTGCTCTTTTTATAATACTTTGAATAGAGTTTATATAATTCTCTTTTTCTTTTTCTAATTTTTCTTTCTTTTCTTCTAGATTACTTATTTCCTTTTGTAAATCCTCTATTTCTCTACTTCTACCTAATAAGTTGACAGTTTTACTTGGTACAGATCCTCCTGTAATTGCTCCAGATGAATTAATAATATCACCTTTTAAAGTAACTATTCTAAATGAATAATTATTTCCTTTTGCAAGGTTAATTGCTGAATTCATTTCATCTACAACTACAGTTCTTCCTAAAAGATTTAATATAATTTGTTCATATTTCTTATTATATTTAACTAAGTCTGAAGCAATTCCAATAACACCATTTGATTTTAATTTTACTTTGTCTAATTTTTTCCCTTTTACAGATGCTATCGGTAAAAATGATGCTCTTCCCAAATTGTTATTTCTTAAATATTCTATTAATTTTTTTGCATCTTGTTCTGTGTCTGTAACTATATTTTGCATACTTGCACCTAAACACATTTCAATTGCTGTTTCATATTTTTTATCCACCGAGATTAAGTTTGCAAGTACTCCATGCATACCTTTATTTAAACTATTATCTTTTTCACAGGCTATTAATAAAGATTTAACACTTTTTATATATCCGTCTTTTTCTTTTTCTGTTTCAATTAGAAACTTCCTTTTTGAGTCTTTTATTCTTATATCATTACTTATTTGATTAATTAAAGTTTCATATTCTTCTTGCTTTTTACTACATTCTTGCTTTGAAGCCTCTATTTCATTTTTTTCTTTTATTACATTATTTCTTTTTGTTTCCATTTCATAAAATGTTTTTGAAATTTCTTGCTTATCCATTCTTATAGAATCTAATTCAGATATAACTTGAATATTTTGTGTTTTTAAAACTTCTTTTCTTTTTATTAGATTTTCTTCATTTGTTTTAATTGCTGTTTGCTCAGAAGATTTTTCGTATTTTTCATCTACTGATTTTTCTAGGTTTTTCTTTTTTTCTTCAATCTCTAATTCTTTACTTGACATTTTTGAAGTTAATTTATTTAATTCTTCTTCTTTTTCTTGTAATTCTTTTTGAAACTTTTCTTTATTTATTAACAAGTTTTCTTGTTTTTCTTTTTTTCCACTTTTTTCTTCTTCTAACTCTTTTATTCTTTTTTCAACTTCTTGTTTTTCTTCATCAAGTCTTTTAATATTTGCATTGTTGTTAACAATTTTCTCTTTAGATATACCTATATTCAAATTAATCTTTTCAATTTTATTGCTACTTTCAAAACCAATATTTTGTAATTCTTCTATTTGCATTGTTATATTATCAACTGCAGTTTTCAAGTCTTCTTTGCTTTTTTGCAGATTATCTAGTTTATCTGTTTCATCATTTCTTTGGGCTTCCATTATTTCAATATCTTTTATTAGTTTTTCTAACTTTTGTCTATATTCTTCTATGTTATATACAAAAAGACCAACTTCTATGTTTTTTAGTTCATCTCTTAAGCTTAAAAATTGTTTTGCTTTTTCTGATTGTATCTTTAGTGGTTCAATATTGCTTTCTATTTCTGCAATAATATCATTAATTCTTAATAGATTTAATTTTGTTTGTTCTAATTTTTTCTCTGATTCAGCTTTTCTTGTTCTGTATTTTACAATTCCTGCTGCTTCTTCAAATATATGTCTTCTATCTTCTGATTTATTGCTTAAAATTTCATCTATTTTTCCTTGTCCAATAATAGAGTATCCATCTTTTCCAATACCTGTATCCATAAATAATTCAAGAACATCTTTTAATCTACATGGTACTTTATTTATAAAGTATCCTGTTTCACCACTTCTATATATTTTTCTAGTTACAGTAACTTCTGAATATTCAATTGGAAGTTTTCCATCTGAATTATCTATAACAATTGAGGCTTCTGCAAACCCTAAAGATTTTCTATTTTGTGTTCCTGAAAATATAATATCTTCTGATTTAGCTCCTCTTAGTGATTTCATACTTTGTTCACCTAATACCCATCTAATACTATCAGAAATATTACTCTTTCCCGAACCATTTGGTCCAATTACACTTGTAATTCCTGGTTTAAATTCTAATATAGTTTTTTCTGCAAATGATTTAAACCCTTGTAATTCTAATCTTTTTAAGTACATTTTTTCACACCTTATCCCTATTTTTTTTATTTTAAATAATATTTTCATCTTTTAAAAGTTCTAAGCTACTATCTAATTCAAAAATATTTTCCTTGCTTATATTTTCATAGTAACCTTTTAAATCTAAATTATCACTAATTTTCTTCAAAGAATATAGCGGTATTTGGTATTTATCGCATAAAATTGCAATTGAATGTAACTCCATATCAAATGCCACATGTTCTGTTATATCTGTTTCTATAACAAAGCATTCCGCTGAATAACATTCTACTCTTTCTATATCTTTATTTTTTAAACTTTCTAACTTTTGACTTCCGGGCATCTAACATCACATATTTTTCTTCACCTGGGATTTCCCACTCATAATTATAACATCTTGTAATATTTACCCATTTACCCACTGGTATATCTGTAGAGCCTGCATATCCAATATTAATTATTAAATCTGGCTTTTTATTTACACATAAAAATTCTGCTACACTAATAGCAGTTCTTTGTTTTCCAATTCCTGATATTAATAGATTTATATTTTCATTTTTATATATATTTTCATCAGTTTTTATTAAATTTAATTTATTTGCAATAGATTTTGCTTCTTTTTCCATTGCACAAACAATTAGTATATTTTTCATTTTTAACATTTCCTTTTTCTTTACTTTTGTTTATTTTATTATATTTCCTTCAAAATATCAAGAGTGAAAAATAATGGTTTTAAAACCATATAATTAGTTTAAAATATTTTCTTTTCCATCGCTAAATATAGAATATATCTTATTTGTATAGAATATATTTTGAATATTGTAGGTGATAATTTGAGAAAGAAAAGTTTATTTTTTATAAATGGTATACTACTTACCTTTACATCTCTTATTCTGCGCTTAATAGGAATGAGTTTTAGTATTTACATATCTAATAAAATCGGTAGTAAAGCTACTGGCGTTTTTGAAATTGTAATGTCAATTTACATGTTTTTTGTTACATTTGCTTTATCTGGAATAAATTTAGCATGTACAAGGGTAGTAACTGAAGATATTGCAAATGGAAGCAATGAAAATGTAAAAGCTACTGTGAAAAAATGCTTGCTTTATTCTCTTTTTTTTGGAAGTATTTCAAGTTTAGCTATATGCATTTTAGCTCCATTTCTTTCAAATGTAATTTTGCATAACCAGGTATCAAGCCTTCCTTTTTATGCTATTTCAATATCACTTCCATTTGTTGCAATGTCTTCTTGTATAAACGGCTATTTTTCTGCTGTGAGACATGTAGCCAAAAGTGCATTTGTACAAATTCTAGAACAAATAATAAAAATCTTTTCTATATCATTTTTAATAAGCAGATTTATGCCTTCAACTGTTGACTTTACTATTATTTCGCTTGTGCTTGGTGATTCATTATCTGAAATTATTTCCTTTTTAATTTTATATTTTTTATATAGATTAGAAAAAAGAAAGCTTATAGATTATAGGTATAGCCCTAGCAAATTATCAAAAAAAATACTTAGTATCAGCATGCCAGTTGCAATAACTTCATATATAAAGTCTGGATTGTCTAGTCTAAAGCAAATATTAATTCCTATTAGTTTAGAAAAATACGGACTTGGATGCTCAGATGCCTTATCTTTTTATGGTATGATAAATGGAATGGCATTTCCTGTTATTCTATTTCCAAATTTATTAATTATGGCATTTTCAGGACTACTTATTCCAGAGTTTTCTTATTCTAATGCTAAAAATGAAAAAAATAGAATAAAATATATGCTTACAAAAGCATTTAAATATACTCT
>USCV01000059.1 GCA_900553225.1 uncultured Clostridium sp.
AAAAATCACAATTTAAAAATTAAATTAAAATATTTTTTATAAAAACTCAAAAAAACATTTATCAAAATAAAAAATAATAATATACAATTATTTTATAAATAAAAATAAATCAATTTAATGTAAAATAATAAAATTTTGATAATAATTAATAAATATTATAAGTTAAAATTCAAATTATAATATTTTTATAAAAATTGAAAAAAACATTTATCAAAATAAAAAATTAGGAAAAAATAATGATATAGAATGTTTTATGATTAAATGTAATATAATAACAAGAATTAAACAGTTTGAATTATATAAATGTAAGAAAAGTTTAAAACATAAGATATCCCTTCAACAAAATGAAGGTGTTCAAGGGGAATATTGTCTATGAGACAACAAAACAAAAATTCTTGTTTCACAAAAAACAAAAAAAGGAGAGAGTAATATGAGTTATAATGCAGGAAAATTTGATGTAGCAGTGATAGGAGCTGGACATGCAGGATGTGAGGCTGCACTTGCATGTGCAAGAATGGGAATGAAGACATTAGTTTTCTCTATCAGTTTAGAGGCAGTTGCAAACATGCCATGTAATCCCCATATAGGTGGAAGCTCAAAAGGACATTTAGTTAGAGAGATTGATGCACTTGGAGGTGAGATGGGAAAGAACATTGATAAAACGTTTACTCAAATAAAGATGCTAAATAAGTCAAAAGGACCAGCAGTATATTCACTAAGAGCTCAAGCTGATAGAAAAAAATATCAGGTTGAAATGAAACATACAATGGAAAAACAAAAAAACCTGTACATAAAACAAGCTGAGATTGTTGATATAGAAATAGTTAATAATAAAGTAAAGTCAATTACAACAAATGTTGGAGCAATATATAATGTAGATGCAATTATCTTAGCGACAGGGACATATTTGAAGGGAAGAATACATATTGGAGAAAACTCTTTTGAAAGCGGACCAGATGGGGTTTTCCCATCAATTAAATTATCCGATAAATTAAAGAAACTAGGAATAAATTTAATAAGATTTAAAACTGGAACGCCAGCAAGAGTAAATAAAAATTCAATTGATTTTTCGAAAATGGAACTACAAGAGGGAGATAAAGAATTAGAGGCATTTTCTTTTGATGACAATTTAAATAAAGATATAAATCAATTACCATGTTATTTAACATATACAAATGAAAAAACACATGAAATAATAAGAAAAAATTTAAAAAGGTCACCATTATATTCTGGCAAGATAGAAGGGACTGGTCCAAGATATTGTCCATCTATCGAAGATAAAGTTGTTAGATTTAGTGATAAAGAGAGACATCAAGTTTTTATTGAACCAATGGGAAGTGATACAGATGAAATGTATGTACAAGGTATGAGTTCATCACTTCCAGAAGATGTGCAAATTGAGATGTATAGAACATTACCTGGACTAGAAAATGTTGAATTTACAAGGCCTGCATATGCAATTGAATATGACTGTATAGAACCATCAGAGTTAAAACTTTCATTGGAACATAAAAGAATTAATGGTTTGTTTTTTGCTGGACAAATTAATGGAACTTCTGGTTATGAAGAAGCTGCTGCACAGGGAATTATTGCTGGTATAAATGCAAGCTTGAAAATACAAGGAAAAGAGCCACTATTATTGGATAGATCTGAAGCGTATATTGGAGTTTTAATAGATGATATAGTAACAAAAGGGACAAATGAACCATATAGAATGATGACTTCTAGAGCAGAATATAGATTATTATTACGCCAAGACAATGCGGACTTAAGATTAACTGAAAAAGGATATAAGGTAGGGCTGATTTCACAAGAAAGATACGATAAATTTGTAGCGAAAAAGGAAAGAATATATAAAGAGATAGATAGATTAAAGGGATTAATTGTTAAACCAAGTAAAGAGGTTAATGATTTTTTGAGACAAAATAATTCATCAGAAATAAATACAGGAATTAAAATGTCGGATTTATTAAAAAGAACTGAATTAAATTATGATAAATTAAAAGAGATAGATAAAAATAGACCGGATTTGTGTGAAATGGAGAAAAAACAAGTAGAAATACAAATAAAATATGAAGGATATATTAAATTACAAGAAGGTCAAGTAGAAAAATTTAAAAAATTAGAACAAAAAATATTGCCAAAGGAAATTGATTATAATAATATTAAAGGACTAAGAATAGAAGCAAGACAAAAATTAAATAAAATAAAACCAAATTCTGTAGGACAAGCATCAAGAATTTCAGGGGTATCACCAGCAGACATATCTGTACTATTAATTTATTTAGAACAAGTAAAGAGAAAATAAGGGGGAGAATATGGAATTAGAAAAATTTTCGGAAATTATTAATAAAAAAATAAAATATTTAAGTATAAATATTAATAATATACAAATAAATAGATTATATATATTTATGAATTTATTAATTGAATGGAATAAAAAATATAATTTAACAGCAATACTCGAACCAGAAGAAATAATTACTAAACATTTTATTGATTCATTGACAATATGTGATTTAATTAAAAAAAATTCGAATATTATAGATGTTGGAACTGGTGCAGGATTTCCTGGAATACCAGTAAAAATTATAAATGAACAATTAGATATTACTTTATTGGATTCATTAAATAAAAGAATAAATTTCTTAGAAAATGTTATTGATGAATTAAAGCTACAAAATACTATCGCAATACATAGTAGAGCAGAAGATTTAGGAAAAGATAATAAATATAGAGAGCAGTTTGATTATGTTACATCTAGAGCCGTGGCTCCATTAAATTACTTAGTAGAATATATGTTGCCATTTGTTAAAATAGGTGGTAAATGTATTTGCATGAAAGGAGCAAATATAGAAGATGAATTAAAACAGTCAGAAAGAGCAGTATTACAACTTGGAGGAAAAATTAGCATAATAAAAAAGATTCAATTGCCTGAAACTGATTTTGAAAGAAATATAATTATAATAGAAAAAATTAAAAGTACTCCTACTAAATATCCAAGAAAAGCAGGAATGCCAAAAAAACAGCCAATAATATAATTCTATTCTAAAAAAGATATGAAAATAAAGAACGCCATAAAGTGTCAAAAAATATTAGAAATATTTACTAAATGCATTGACATATTTAAGGCGTTTTTGATATTATATTATAAAATAAAAGATGGAGGGATAAAAATTGGGAAAAGTAATATCCATAGCAAACCAAAAAGGAGGAGTTGGCAAAACAACTACTGCAGTTAATTTAAGTGCTTGTTTAGCAAAAAGAGGTAAAAAAACATTAATGTTAGATATGGATCCACAAGGAAATGGGACAAGTGGTTTAGGAATTGATAAAAATGTTAAATTTTCAATTTATGATGTATTAATAGATGACGTAGAAATTGCAAATACTATTATTCAGACTGAAATTGATAATTTAGATGTATGCCCATCAAACATTAATTTGGCTGGTGCTGAAGTTGAACTTGTAGATATGGAAGAAAGAGAAAGACGCTTAAAAGTTAAGATAGATAGAATTAAGAGCCAATATGATTATATTATTATAGATTGTCCACCATCATTAGGACTTATAACATTGAATGCATTTACTGCATCAGATAGTGTATTAATACCAGTACAGTGTGAATACTATGCATTAGAAGGATTAGGTCAATTAATTAATACAATTAATTTAGTAAAAAAACACCTAAACAAAAGTTTGTACATTGAAGGTGCTTTATTAACTATGTATGATGCAAGAACAAATCTTTCAAATCAAGTTGTAAAAGAAGTAAAGAGATATTTCGAAGATAGAGTATATAAGATTGTTATTCCAAGAAATGTAAAGCTAAGTGAGGCCCCTAGCTTTGGAATGCCAATTACTTTATACGATAAAAGGTCAAAAGGAGCTAAATGCTATGACAAACTTACAAAAGAATTCTTAAGAATAAATGAGTCTGAACAAAAGGCTAAACATATGAGAGAGAAAAATGAAAAGGTGGGAGTTATAGATGAATAAAAAAACCGGATTAGGTAAAGGGCTAGATGCTCTGTTTTCTGATAATACTATTTTAGAGGATAAAGAAGAAAAGATAAACGATGATGAAAGAATACAAAAAATTAAAATTATAGATATCGAACCTAATAAAGATCAGCCAAGAAAAAAATTTGATACAGATAGTTTAGATGAACTTGCTGAATCAATAAAAAGATATGGAGTAATTCAACCTATTATTGTATCTAGAAAGGAAAATTATTTTGAGATAATAGCTGGAGAGAGAAGATGGAGGGCATCAAAAAAGGCAGGCTTAACTGAAATACCTTGTATTGTTAGAGAACAAGATGAAAAGAAAAATAAGGAAATAGCCCTAATTGAAAATATTCAGAGGCAAGATTTGAATCCGATTGAAAAAGCAAGAGGATTTAAACAACTCATGGAAGAATATGGAATTACTCAAATGCAATTATCAGAAATAATAGGAATTAGTAGAAGTGCTATAGCTAATACAGTTAGAATACTAAATTTAGATGAAAGAGTAATAGAATTGGCACTTAATGGACAATTGACAGAGGGACATTGTAGATCACTAATGTCATTTTCAGATCCAGAAAAACAGTACGAAATAGCTTTACAAATAATTAAATCTGGAGATTCAGTACGAGATATTGAAAGAAAAGTGAAAAATACAAAACAATTAAAAAAGAAAGACCAAAAATATGAAGCAATTTATAGAGATATTGAAGATACTTTTAAAGGTTTTTTTGGTACGCCTGTGAAATTAAATGCTGGAAAAAGAAAAGGAAAAATCATTATTGAATATAGCTCAAATGAAGATTTAGAAAGAATCATGGACTTAATTAAGTAAAAAAAATATATTTAAATATTTTATTATGAAAGAGCTGTATTAAACTAAAATATAGGATAAGAGGAAAATCTCTTATTCTATAAAATTAATAATATAATAGTTTCATAATTAAATAATAAGAAATACTGTAAGTATTAAATTAAGAATAAATATGAGTATAATAAGATGAAATTTATAACTTTAGAAAATATTTTAAATTAGTATTGACAAACTCTTAAAAAGTATGGTAACATATATATGTTGTTAATATGTGGAGAGGTGGTCGAGTTGGTTTATGGCACCAGTCTTGAAAATTGGCGTAGGTTTGTAGCCTACCGTGGGTTCGAATCCCACCCTCTCCGCCAATATATAAAAAGTTAGTAAAAGCTAACTTTTCTCTATATTTGGAGAATTACCCAAGTGGCTGAAGGGGACAGTTTGCTAAACTGTTAGGGTTCGTTTAGGGCCGCGAGGGTTCAAATCCCTCATTCTCCGCCAAAAATTGCGTTGGTTGTTTTATATACTGACGTTTTTTTGTAATATTTATTATTAAGTTTTAAGAGAAAACATAGTAGAAATAATAAGAATAAATTTCGGAGGTCTAATATGAAATTAAATATTGTATTGGTAGAACCAGAAATACCTCAAAATACGGGTAACATAGCGAGAACTTGTGCAGCTACTGGAGCAAAATTGCATCTTGTTAAACCGCTAGGATTTAGTATAAGTGATAAATATTTAAAAAGAGCCGGATTAGATTATTGGGATAAATTAAAAATAGAAGAACATAGTTCGTTGGAAGATTTTTTTAAAAAGTATTCTCCAGAAGAAACAAATATGTTTTTCGTTACTACAAAGGGAAAGCAAGTATATTCACAAAATATTTATAAAGAATTAAATGAGATATTTGTATTATTTGGAAAGGAAACTAAAGGACTACCAGAAGATATATTAATAAAATATATAAATAAAACAATTCGAATTCCAATGAGGGAAAACTTGAGATCTTTGAATTTATCTAATTCCGTAGCAATAGTGGCATATGAAATATTAAGGCAAAATGGCTTTAATGATTTAGAACAAATTAGTGAATATTTTGATTAAAGACTTTAATATTTTGGAACCAAAATTAAAATATTTCATATATATTATTAGGTGATAATATATATGAAGTTAGGTTTATGTTTAGCTGGTGGAGGAGTGAAAGGTGCTGCGCATATTGGAGTACTAAAAGCTTTTGAAGAAGAAAATATTAAATTTGAATATTTAGCGGGTACTTCATCTGGAAGTATTATTGCGACGATGTATTCAATGGGATATAATTCGGAAGAGATATACGAATTATTTAAGGAGTATTGTAAGAAAATAAAATATGTAGATGGATTAAACTTTTTTTCGATAATTATAGGATTATTATTTGAAAGAAAGCTGAAAATTACAGGATTAAATAATGGAAAAAAATTAGAAAATATAATAGAGAATGTTTGTAAAAAAAAGAATA
>USCV01000060.1 GCA_900553225.1 uncultured Clostridium sp.
TTATCTTCTCATTATAATTAAATGCTTTTCTTAATGTGTTTTTAGAATATGTATAATTTGTTTTTTCTTTAAAAAGTTTTATTAGGTTTTCTTCTGTTATAACTTTGAAAGAACCAAACTCTTCTCTTCCATTGGCTAATATCTTAACTTCTTCAGAACTAGCTTCAGTAGAATAGTTGCTATTCATTATTGCATAAGCTAATGTTTCACTGTCTGCTGATAAAGGACTAAATACTTCTTTAAATAAGTTTTCAGGCTTATCATAATTTACACAAACAAATGAAGTACTTGCATTTCTATTTAATAGTTTTAATATTTCTTTACTTTCTTCATCACTGATTTGTGTTTTCTTATTTTCCTGTGTATTTTTATTTTGATTTATTAAAGCTATTTCAATATATTTAAGAATTTGATTATTAATTTCTGTAGTATATTTACCATTTGGAAGATCTTTTACTGCACTTAATAAGTCCTCGGGGAAGATAGATTTTAAAGAATTTCCATAGTTTTCTCCATCTTGTGGTTGCTTTATTTCTATTAAATCATATTCATTTGAGCTAGACACTTCAAACACTAAAGTTAGTGGCCCAGAAGCGCTCCCTTCCGTTTGAGGAACAGTAGTATTTTGAGTTGAGTAAACACCATATTCTGCTAAAATATATGAATATATTTTATTATCTTTTATTTCAGAACGTAAAACAATATGTCCTTCTGAAAAAGTATTACTTGAAGTTTTATTACTTGAATATTCTTTTTCTGCTAATTTTATTAATTCTCTTTTTATAGCATTATTTAATTTTTCTTCGTCAATATTTTGAATATTATTACTTGCCATACTGTTATTTGTGGCACCGTTATTATCTAATGTGATTACTTTTTTTCCTAAAAATCTTGCACCTGTGAAAATACCTACTCCAATTAATGCAACAGCTGCAATCGATGCAATTGATATTTTAAAAACTTTTTTGCCTTTTGGTTTTTCTTCCTTTGTTTTTTTCGTTTGGTTTGTTTCTTCATTTTTAATTTTTTCAAAATCTTCCATAATAATTCCCCCTAAATTTTCTGGAACTTTTATTTGTTCCATATAATTATTTATTTTATTTTTTATTATTTCATCAAGTTGATTATTCATTACTCCCCACCTCCTTTGGCGGTTATTTCAAGCATTTCTTTTAGAGAATTTAAAGCTTTATAGTACCAGGTTTTAATAGTATTGGTTGGTTTTTGCATACAATTTGCAATTTCTTCAAAAGTAAAATTCATGTAAAATTTCATTATTAGTATTGATTTAGTATCAATGTCTAGTTTGTTTAAGGCATTTTCAAAATCAATTTTTTCTTCTAAATTAATTCTATTTTCAGAACTTAACTGCACATTACCGATAATCTTCAATACATATAATCTTTGAATTCTTTTTTAGAAAGTTTTTGGATTCATTTATAGCAATTCGAATGATCCATGTTTTGAAAAATTCGGGATGTTTTAATGTATGTAAATTTGTATAACTTTTATATATAACTTCATCAAAAACATCTATAGAATTTTCTTCATTGTTTAGAAATGCATAGATAACTTTATATACGGATTCTTTTACAATGTCCATTATTTGTACAAAAGAGTCTGTGTTTCCATTGTTAAATTCTTTTATTAGCCTTGATAGTTCTTCTTTTGCTTCCATCTTTTCCCCCTTCATTTTATTTTTATAACTATTAGACAATTAAGATAAGAAAAAAGTTTCAGTTAATTTAAAATAATTATATCATTAAAAAGAAAAAGAAAATGTAATTTTTATATTACATTTTCTTTTCAAAACCATTTCAATAATTTTTATTTAAATCTTTTTAAATATGCATCCATTTTTTCTATGAATTCTTTATTATTTTCTGTTGATACCATTTGACTTATTAGTTGTTCTGTAACATCTGTGACTGGTAAGCTATTCATAGCTTTTCTAATAGCATATACAGTTTCTAGTTCTTTTGCTGTTTGAAGTAAATCTTCTCTTCTTGTTCCTGATTTATTAATATCAATTGCAGGGAATATTCTTTTTTCAGATAATTTTCTATCTAAAACAACTTCCATATTGCCTGTACCTTTGAATTCTTCAAATATAACATCATCCATTCTACTTCCTGTTTCTATTAATGCAGTAGCAAGTATAGTTAAACTTCCACCATTTTCAATATTTCTTGCTGCACCAAAGAATTTTTTTGGTTTATGTAGAGCTGCAGGATCAAATCCACCAGATAAAGTTTTGCCAGAAGATGGCACCACTAAATTGTACGCACGTGCCAATCTTGTAATACTATCTAATAATATAACAACATCTTTATTTTGTTCTGTTAGTCTCTTAGCTCTTTCTAAAACCATTTCTGCAACTTTAACATGATGCTCTGGTAATTCATCAAATGTTGAGTATATTACATCTCCTCTTATAGAACGTTTCATATCTGTTACTTCTTCTGGACGTTCATCTATCAATAAAACAATTAATTCAACTTCAGGATTATTATGAGTTATACTATTTGCTATTTTCTTTAATAATGTAGTTTTACCAACTTTTGGAGGTGCTACAATCATTCCTCTTTGACCCTTCCCAACAGGACACATTAAGTCTATAATTCTCATTGCATATTCAGATTTAGCTGTTTCTAATTTTAGTCTTTCAGTTGGATATATTGGTATTAAGTCATCAAATTTTTTTCTTCTATAAGCCATTTCTGGAGCTTGTCCGATTAACTTCTCCAACAAATATTAAAG
Source organism: uncultured Clostridium sp. (assembly GCA_900553225.1). GTDB lineage: Bacteria > Bacillota > Clostridia > TANB77 > CAG-508 > CAG-492. The sequence goes on from USCV01000060.1 coordinate 2,761, forward strand.
CAGGAAATTTTTCACCTTCTTTAGGTTGTCTAGAAATACCTTTTATTTTGTCTCCTTTGTCCAATCTAAATCTTTTTATTTGAACAGGAGAAATATATACATCCTTTGGACTTGGAAGATAATTTTCTCCTCTTAAAAATCCATATCCATCTGGTAAAACTTCCAATATTCCCTCTACAATTTCATCATCTTGATTTGTTACTTTATAACTAACTGAGCTACTTGTTGAAGGTATATTTTCATTAATATTCTCATTTGTATTTTGCTCATTATTTTCAACTTTGTCTTTTTCCTCTGATAAAATATCAATTAAATCTTCTTTTTTTAATTTTGAAACGTTTTTTATACCTCTTTCTTTTGCTAATTGGCGTAATTCAACCAATGTACAATCATTTAAATTCATAATATTATGTACCCCCTTAACTTTTACTTTTTAAATTAATTAATAAATATATTTAGAAATATACTAATTTTAAAATTAAATATGTTTACTTTTTTATTTTATCATGTTTGGAATTTTTAATAAGAAATAAATTAATAGAATAAATGTTGAAAGAGGCAAAGTAAATAGTATAAATATATGAGTATCTATGCCTCTATATATGTATTTTAATTTGTAATATCATAATAAACTCTTTCATTTGGTAAATACATACCCAACTTTTCACGTGCAATATTTTCTATATATTCAGTTGAATTAACACTTTCTTTGGTCTCTAAAAGATGTTCATTATTTGCTTTCTCTTCTGCAATTTGTTTTGTATAATTGCTTTGCTCTTGATTATATGCATTTAATGTTTTTTGTTGTACAATTAAAGTATAAACAACATATATAGCAATAATTAATATTAATATTTTTTTATATGGTTTTTTTATTTTTTTCATCAGTGAATATCTCTCCAACATAATTAATATTGTTTCCTATAAATATATTTTTCTACATTATACAGGAAAACCCTTCTTTTGTGAAGTGTTTTTTTTATTTTTATTAAATCTTTTTACTTTTTTTACAAAATTTTCTGAAAATTTTATTAAATTTTTGTTTATATTTACAGTTATAAATGTAATTGGTCTAAAAAACACTTTTTTTAGAATTTTAAAGATTATACTAAAAGGAAATAGTACAATTTTAAGTATACCACTTAGTATAGTTTTTATGAATTTTATCATTTTAACATTTAAAGAAATAATGTATTTGCTTATTGTAAGAATATAAAAGATAAAACCGAACTAATAAACTTACAAACATGTATAGTCTAATTTCTCCTAAACTAAAGTAAAAAATTATATAAAGCAGGAATGCTCCAGTCAAAAGCCAGAATAAAATATCTTGAATATAGGTAATTGCATCAGGTGTTTTAAATGATCTTCTTAAAATTCTAAAAAAATCAAATAAAATTCCAATTATAATACCACTTACTAAAAAAATGCATAATAAATAGAATTGATTCATTGAATATTCCATAAATAGCTAATCCTCTTTTCTATTTGAAAATTTTTCCAAGGAAACCTCCTGCCTTTTTATCTATATCTTTTTCACTATATCCTAAATTGACAATATCACCTTCCACAATTACTTCTTCTGTATCTATGCTCAATTTATTTATTTTTAAATTTTCACCTTTGACTGTTAAAAGCCCAAGTTCTGTTTCTAAAATTACAATTTGATCATCAAAACTAAGAACATCAAGTACACCTGAAATACTTAATTTTTCTCTATTTTCTAATACTATATTTTGTAATATATTAGTTGATGACGTTGTCATTTTTCTCTCCTCTATCATAACTATAAGTACTCCTCTCTCTTTTTTATTTTTACCTAAAATATATATATTCAAGTCTTGTCTTTTTTAGAACTAAAAAACAATAATTAGTTTATTTTCTAATTATTGTTTTAAAATTTTAAAAAATATAGTTTTATTAGTTAATACAATTTTTTAATCTGTAATTAGCTCTTGATGTAATTGCTCAAGTATATTATTGCTAATTTTTTCTTTAAAAATTAGTGTTATTTTTGATTCTACAATTTCAATATCTAAAATCTCTAAATTGTTTAATTCTAATATTTTTAATATTTGTTTCAAAATTGAATCATTATTCATAATTCCATGGCCAATCACTGCAATTTTAGAAATATTAGAAAATGTTGAACTAAAAGTTTTTAAATCTGTTTCTAGCAAGTGTTGAAATTTATTAAGCATACATGCTTTTATTAAAAATCTAACTTCTAAATTATGACTGCTGTAATTATGAAATTTAATAGGTATAATTCCATTTAAAATTAGGCTATTATACAATTTATTTAGTAAACTTATAGAGTTATTTTCATATTTTAAATTTATAAGAATAATATCATCATTTTTTACAATGCTTTTTACTTTAATATCCTCAATTTTTTCTTGTATAATTGTTCCTTCCTTATTATTAAATGTAGATTTTGTTACAATTGGAATTTTAAATTTCTGTCCCACTTCGATACAGCGATTATGTAGGACTTTTGCACCTTCATTTGCAATATCTAGCATTTCTACGTACGAAAGTGTTTCTAATTTTTTTGCAATTGTCACTTTGTTTGGGTCTGTTGTATAAACTCCATCAACATCAGAAAAAATATAACAATGTTTAGCTTTTAGTGCTGCTGCAAGTGCAACTGCTGTAGTGTCTGAGCCCCCTCTTCCAAAGGTTGTAATATCTAAATTATCATTAATTCCTTGAAAACCTGCTACAATTACGATTTTTCTTTTCTCTAGTTCACTTTGTATTCTAGAAGTATCAATGTTTTCAATAACAGCATTTTGGTTAGTATTGTTTGTGTAAATTCCTGCCTGCCAACCTGTTAAAGAAATAGATTTATAGCCTAATTTATTTAATAGAATACTAAGCTTTGAAATTGAAATTTGCTCCCCTGTGCTTAGTAAAACATCAAGTTCTCTATTATTTGGGATAGAAGATAATTCATATGCCTCTTTTAATAAATTATCTGTTGTTTTTCCTTGTGCCGAAACTACAACTACTATATTATTATCTCTATCATATAAATCAATTATTTTATTAGCCACAATGTTTAATTTTATATTATCTGCAACAGAACTACCTCCGAATTTTAATACTATTGTGTCCATCCTTTTGGCACCTTCTTTATGATTTGTTTATAAAATAAAACTAAGTTTAATTTTACTTATATTTTATTATATTAAATTAATCATAAAAAAGTGAGAATTTATTTATAAAAGAAATAAAATACTACAGCTATAACAATTAAAATAACAACAATTGAATAACCAATTAATTTAAGAATATTTTTTATTCTTTTATAT
>USCV01000061.1 GCA_900553225.1 uncultured Clostridium sp.
AAGGCACTGATATACAATCGGACACCACAGATAAAATCAATTGTAGATTATAACTAAAAGTTATAATAAGTAGTTCTTTGAAAAAAGCGGAGAGAAAAGGGTGATAAATAACTATCGTAATCCATCACCCCCGTCCATAATGACTATTTTTTAATTATCTTCGTGGTGATTTTGCCACCGTCGAAGATCCTTAAAACAATATTTGTCTTATGGACTGTTGCCTTAATTTTAAATCTTTTCATATCACATAAAAGGGGTGTTTTATAGGCCCCTCTTCATTTAGCCTATAATCACTCTTAATAAAACTAAGGCACTCTCTCCGCTTTATTTTGTAAAAATACAGTTAATAGTAATTGGATCTTATTTTCCTTTAGAATTATTTGCATAATTCTATTTATTTTTCTATATTGCAGTATGATATAAAAACACTGCATTATGGCAACAATAAACAGCTTTTTGGAGTTTATGCAGGTTTTCCCAAATGAAGATTCTTGCATACAATATCTTGAGAAGAAGAGATGGAAAGACAGAATCATATCCCCTTTCGATTCTACTTCTACGGTTTATAAATGTAAGAACCATAAATATCGCTGTAAAAACACAGGAAAGTATTTTACTGTAAAGACCAACACTATCTTTGCTAAATCAAAAATTCCTTTGATTAAGTGGCTGTATCTTATTTTCATCTATACCAAACATAAAAGAAGCCTTTCCTCTCATCAAGCTGCTAGAGATTTAGGTGTGACACAGAAAACGGCATGGTACATGATGAATAAACTAAGGGAATTGACCAAAAGACAAAACGAATCTTCCCCGGAAGATTTTGCAGCAGTAATATGGGGATGCGAAATAGATGAATCTTATATTGGTGGAAAGAACAAAAACAGACATAAGAATAAGAAAGTAGAAAAATGTCAAGGAAGAAGCTATAAAGATAAGGTTCCAGTATTTGGTATTCTTCAAAGAAACGGCAAATTAATAGCTAAGGTAGTAGAAAGGACAGATATGGAACATCTTCTTCCGATTATTAAGAAATACATAAAGAAAGGGAGTGTTATATATACTGACGGATTAGAATACTCAGGGCTAACAGATGATTACATAATACGTTCAGTCAACCATTCTGCAAGACTATATGGATATTTTGAATTTGATGAAACGGATGCCATGATAATGGTATGTAATAATGGCATTGAAAATGCCTGGTCCCACTTGAAGAGAACAATTTTCGGAACATACTATCATGTAAGCAGAAAATATATGCAGAAGTATGTTGATGAATATGTTTTCCGATTTAATACTCGAAAACTTAGAGATTCTGATAGATTTCATTTATATTTGCAATATATATATGCTGCATAGGAGAATATGGATAATAAAGAGGAAAAACCAAAAACAGAGAAGAAAGGTAAATATGTTGTGAAAGATGGAGAAGGAAACATAATTTCACAAAATATGCCTAAGGAATTTGAGGATATGATTGATCTTATTTTCCAAGAAGCAAAGGAAAAGAGCAAAAAAGCAAGAAAAAATGGTCTATAACATTGCATATTAAAAATAGGCAGTTATATACTATCCTACACAAATTGGTTAGCATATAACTGCGCTTGTTGTTAATGATACAAATTTTGTAAATTAATCATTTCCAAGTATCTTTTTATAAACATTTCTTGCTGCTATGCTTCGTAGTATTTCTTTATCTTCGTCTTTGTTCGTTTCAAAATTATCTTCAAAATCTCCCAAATCAATATGATACCATCCATTTTTAGTGTATCTATTTGGACTATCAAGAAGTTTGTTCAATTTGTATAAATACTTACTTCTAAAATCAGTGGAATAATCATAGTCTTGTATCGTTTCTATGATGGAATTATACTCTTCTAACAAGTCTTTATATTCTCTATCAATAGCTTCTTCTATATCTTCTTTCATTTCAATTTCTCTCATTTTTTCCGTTCTTTTCTTATCATAAACGTTGTATGCTATAATTGAAATTACCGAAAATACAACAATAAAGAGAATGTATTTTTTTAGGGTTTTTACTTTAACTTCCATTTTGTCATTTTGAGAAAGTTCTTCCTATGATTATCGAACAAGAGCCAAGAACAAACCATATTAGGCTTTTTATCATAACAGCCGATGAACGAGATGCTGAAATAATATAGTTGTAGGCATCTCCACCAACATATTTCTTCTCATCAAAATCAAATACCCCATAAGAACCACACTCTAAATCTTCTCCATAGTAGTTTATTCCAATAATTATAAAAACTACTCCTAACACATACAATGCCCATTCCATAATGTTTGAGAATGTAACATTTACTTTCTTTTCTTCATTTTCCATTTTATTACCTTTTATAGTTAAACATAAAGTTAATCCAATTAAACCTCACGCATAACTATAAAAAGAAAGCGTGAGAAGTACTCGCTCACGCCTCGAAGGTACTACCACATACCTGCACACATAAGACCAGTACGACCCACGCTATAGCGCAGGCGTTCTGTACATATTGTCCTTGTGTGCTCTTTGATTGTGGTAGTTTCTCGAAGCAGCGACAATAGCAAAACGCTATAAAATCCAATAATAAAGCGGTACGACTTTCGCCATACCGCTACAAAGATACGCACTAACTTTTAAAGTTCAAAGTTTAAATAGTTAATCTTCATCCATCGTAAAGTCTACTATCTTGTCTATGCCTTTGTCAAAGTCATCATTAGATTTACTTTTAACTTCATTAATATCCTCATTAAACTCTAACTCTAATTGAATAGGTTTAGCATTATATTTCCTCTCAAACAGTTCATTAAATTCTGATTTGGATTTAGAAATAGACATTAATGTGGTAACTTCTATAATCTGTTTTTTCAGGTGTTCTCTACCTATTTCTGGTGTTAATGATTGATGCCATTTGTATTTCCAATTTCCTTTATCCGTTTTTCCCGTTTTCTCCTTAATTTTGTCAACAACTCCATCAGGTAATAAATCATAAATATACTTAGTTGTTAATTTACCAATAAAAGATGGCTTGTTTTTAATGTATTTAGGTATAAAAGGTAGCCCCCATAATCTATACACTTCTCTATAAAAATCATCTGTAAAGGTCAATTGCCATTTCAAAATTTCTTCAGAAATATAAGCACTAAGGATTTTTTGCAATTCAAAATGTTCTCGTTCATTTTGATATCCAGTAGCTTCATCAATAAGGGCAATTATACCAATCTTAGCAAATGAAGATAATAAAATTTCGCATTGATTAGCAACTATTTGTTGTCTTTCTGTCATTTTGACTCCACTGCGCCTAGCTCTTAAAATAGCCTCACAAATATCGGTCAAAACAGTAGCCTCATAACCATTAATTCGCTGTTTACCTTTAAAGCATATAATTGGATCAAAATGTGCCGCGTCTTTATTGCTGAAAATGAAATGTTTAAGTATTGAATTTGATAGGAACTGAGGCAATTTTGTGCCGCTTATATTCCCATCAACTACTTTTAATATTTCTTGCATTTTCCTTCCTGATAGAACTCTTGTCCCATCTTCTAATACATAACATGGCAATTTGTTTTCACCAAGATTTAAAGTTCCTTCGTATTTTATTTGATTATCCATATACTAATTCTTTGTAAGTTAATCTACATTCAATATTCTGCAAAAATAAATCAAATCTTTCTTTATCAGATAAAGAGCGAGTGTTAAACGATACACACACTCGTCAATATAACGTTGCATGTGTTGTTTAGACCAATGGTAGTATATACCCATAATACTTCTTTTCACTAAAGCCCAAAATCCTTCGATGTGATTTGTTGTCAGATCACCACTACCATAAAATCCTGCTCCATGATTTACATTTCTATGGTTGTAGTAAATATTAGCCCCATCACTATAATTCCATTCGTCTGTATAAAGATTACTACCTTCTTTCACGTAATTATGAATAACAGAGAAAAGGGTATTTGATTTTGTGTCAGAAACAACTTTAGCAATAACCCTACCATTACGTTGAATCATTCCGAATACAGGTATTTTATCTTTGAAACTTCTACCTTGACAAGCCTTTACTTTCTTGTCTGCATGACGATTTTTATTCTTCCCACCAATAAAAGTTTCATTTACCTCAATAGTACCACTCAATTTACCACCATCACTGTCATTATTGTCATCTTCATTTGACTTATCGTTTTCTATACCTAAAGCCTTTCTGATTCTGTGAAGCATAAACCATGCAGTTTTCTGAGTTACCCCAATATCTTTACTTAATTGTATTGAAGATATACCTTTTTTGTGGGATAATACAAGCCATATAGCCATAAACCAATAAATTAAAGGTAGGGAGGTTTTATGAAAAATAAGTTTAGTCTTAACATTAAAGTATTTTCCAGTGTTTTTACAACGATATTTATTATCTTTGCATTTGTAGACTTTGGAAGTAGGATCAAAAGGGGAAACGACCTTTACACCCCACCTTCTTTCTTCCAGATAATCTATACAGTGCTGTTCTGTTGGGAAAGCATCTTGTAAATCTTTTAATGATTTGAATCTACTATTAAACATAAGGCTTAGTTTTTAATTATGCCCCTAATATAGTAACTTTTTACACAAGATGCAAATATAATGCAGTGTTTTTACATAATTGGTGTAAATTAATATATAATTGCCTAAAAATAATATTAAGAGATGTCGCAACATCTTTTTTTTTTCTATTATCCCATCTAAATAGTTAACATTATGTAAAAATAACTTCGATTTAATTCGATTCTTTAAATAATATATATTTTTGTAATCAAATTATATAAATATATTATTTATGAAGAAAATTACATTATTGGTTATTATGATTGTTACTGCATTTACACTAAATGCGCAATCATTAGTAAAATATCACGGTGAAATTAATGCTGGGTATTCTGTTGGTATAGGTACATTTGCTACTAATCGCGTAAATATACACACGATACAAGGTGTTGATATTAGTAAATATTTCTCTACAGGTGTAGGAATAGGATTGGATTATTATCACGAACTTTACGAGAAGGGTGAGCTTGTATTGCCGCTGTTTTTGAATATGAAGGGATATTTACCAGCTACTGAAACGGTTAGTCCTTTCTTTTCTTTAGATTTAGGTGTCGGGATAGGATTAACAAAAGGAGTAGATGGAATGGCTGGGTTTATCTGTACGCCTTCCGTTGGAGTTAAATTAAGCCATTGTACACTACAAGTAGGTTATAATATGCAACGAAATTCAGAATATGGATTTGGATATACAATGGGAAGTATTCAAATGAAATTAGGTTACATATTTTAAAATAAGGGACAATGAAGAAAACATTATTTTTACTGATCACTATCTTAACGATATCATTTATTGGATGTTCCGATGATGATGATAGTGAATACAAAGATGCTATTATTGGCACATGGGAATTGACCCAAATAGAATTTGGCGGAGGATGGACGTCTATACCAAGACGGACTTATGCAACATTTAATTCTGACGGTACTTATAATGGAAGAGGGTATTTTGGAAACGGATCTGGTACTTATAAAATTTCTGGGAACACTATCATTTGCTATATTGAAGGTGAAGAGTATGTACGATATGATATTATCGAACTTAATTCAAATTCATGTACACTAAATATGAAAATTGGCAGTGAAGAATTTAAGATTAAATGTATAAAGCATTAATGAAATATACTCGGTTCTCATAATTTTAGAGAACCGAGTATTTACAATTTATAACTAAATATTTAATGTAGTATGGCATTTTATTCTTACCTTAGCACCAAAATAATTATAGCGTTTATAACTAAAAGTTATCAAGATTTATTTGGTGTAAGATCGTATATTAACGCC
>USCV01000062.1 GCA_900553225.1 uncultured Clostridium sp.
TTCATTAAATTTGATATTATTATCATTAAAAGATTTATTTTCTTCATTATCTATCAAAATTTTAACTCCATTAACCTCCGTTAATTCTGTTAATGTATTTACAATAGAATATATTGTATTTTTTTCTTCTTCTAATCCGCCAGGATGATTATCAATAAACTCCTCTGATAAATCTATCCATAATATGTCTGATTTTAACTCTATTTTATTAATTTTTGTTCCTTCTGGAATAACACATTGTAAATTATCATTTTTAGGACTTTCCATTAATAAATTTAAAATTGTAACATATGGCTCATTTATTAACAGTTTAACATCTATTAATCTGACTTCTGGCATTAATTCATTGTTGTTTTTATTTTTATAATAAAGAGATACCATTGTTTTTCTAAATTGTTCATCAGAAATTTCTTCTTCTGGCATTATATCTACCTCATTATTCTTATTATGAATTAATTTTAAATATGTAAATACTCCAATACACAATACAATTAGTATTAAAAATGTAATTACAATCTTTTTGTTCTTCATTTTATATTCTCCCTTCTCATTTTTTATATTTAATAATATTATTAGCAAGTCCTTTTTAGAACAAATTTATAAAAATGGACTTTAAATTATTTCATTTTTATCTAAACATAACCTTCCAATAACCTACTAAATTTCTATTATTTACACTTTAAATATATTTGACAAATTTCTTATTTCCGTATACAATTATAGTTGATTTATAATCTTTTTACTGAAGTAAAAAGGAAGGAGAATTTATATGAATAATGTATTACATGTAGGTCTAGACGTTGGATCTACAACCGTAAAAATAATAGTAATGGATAATGATTTAAATGTTATATATAGAGATTATCAAAGACATTTTTCAGATACAAAGAATACCATATGTAATGTATTAGAAAAATTAATAGAAAAGTTTTCTGAGTATAACTATACAATTGCACTAACAGGCTCTGGTGCGATGTCTGCTTCAAAATTTTTAGATTTACCATTTATTCAAGAAGTAGTTTCTTGTAAACGTGCAGTTGAAAAATATATACCTGAAACAGATGTCGTAATAGAATTAGGAGGAGAAGATGCAAAAATAATTTATTTTGATCACTCTATTGAACAGCGTATGAATGGAACTTGTGCTGGAGGTACTGGCGCATTTATAGATCAAATGGCTTCACTTCTAAGTACCGACCCTACAGGTTTAAATGAACTTGCAAAAAAACATAAAATGATATACCCTATCGCATCTCGTTGTGGTGTTTTCGCAAAGACTGATATTCAACCTTTATTAAATGAAGGTGCCGCAAAAGAAGACATTGCAGCTTCAATCTTTCAAGCTGTAGTAAATCAAACAATAAGTGGCTTAGCATGTGGTAGACCAATAAGAGGAAATGTTGCATTCTTAGGAGGACCTTTAAACTATTTGTCAGAATTACGTCAAAGATTTATTGAAACATTACATTTAACAGATAAACAAATTATTATACCTGAAGAAGCTCATTTATTAGTTGCAAAAGGAGCTGCTCTTGATTCACTTAATACAACTCCTATAACTATTGAAAAATTAAAAAGCAAAATACAGGTATTACGAGTCTCTCATGATGACACAACCAAGCCTTTATCACCTTTATTTTCTATAGATGAAGATTATAATGAATTTAAACAAAGACACGATAAAGATAAAGTTAAAAAAGGCAGTTTAAACAATTTTTCTGGAGATTGTTTTATTGGAATAGATGCAGGATCAACAACAACTAAATTAGTAGTAATCGACCAAGAAGGAAGCTTGCTATATTCTTTATACGGAAGTAATGAGGGTAATCCATTACATAGCGTTATGAATATGCTAAAAAAATTATATAGTGTAATTCCTAAATCTGCCAGAATACGTTTTAGTGGGGTAACTGGGTATGGCGAAAAATTGATACAAACTGCTTTAAATATAGACTTAAATGAAATCGAAACAATAGCTCACTATACTGCTGCTAAACAATTTATGCCAAACGTAACTAGTATAGTAGATATTGGTGGACAAGATATGAAATATATAAAAATGAAAAATGGCGCAATTGATAACATAATGTTAAATGAAGCTTGTTCATCTGGATGCGGATCTTTTATAGAAACATTTGCTAAGAGTTTGAATTTATCTATTGAAGAATTCGTTAAATCTGCAATTGAATCAAGAAATCCTGTAGATTTAGGTTCAAGATGTACAGTATTTATGAACTCTAAAATTAAACAAGCTCAGAAAGAGGGTTATTCTGTAGGTGATATATCTGCTGGATTATCTTATTCCGTAATAAAAAACGCCATTCAAAAAGTTATGAAAGTTAGAGACACAAAAACGTTAGGAGACCATATCGTAGTTCAAGGTGGAACATTTTATAACGATGCTGTTTTACGTGCATTCGAACTAATTGTTGGAAAAAATGTAATACGACCAGATATTTCTGGTTTAATGGGAGCATATGGAGTTGCATTACTTGCTAAAGAACAATATGAATCAAATATGGATATGGAATATGATTCTACAATATTGAAATTATCTGACCTTGATAAATTAGAAGTTCAAACTTCTCATGTTCGTTGTAATGGATGTGAAAATCATTGCTTATTAACAATTAATAAATTTAATAACGGAAGTAAATATATATCTGGGAATCGCTGTGAGAAAGGCGCTGGAAATTTATCTTCAAAAACAACAGATTTACCAAATTTAATTAAATATAAATATGAAAGAATATTTAATTATAAACCTTTAGATGAAGATAAAGCTATACGTGGTACTATTGGAATCCCAAGAGTTCTTAATATGTACGAAGATTATCCATTTTGGTTTACATTTTTAACTAATCTAGGTTTTAGGGTAATCTTATCTGAAAAAAGTAATAGAAGTACATATGAAAAGGGAATTGAATCAATGCCATCTGAATCCGTATGTTTCCCAGCTAAACTTTCTCATGGACATATTATCAGTTTAATAAAATCTGGAATAAAAACAATATTCTACCCTTGTATTCCTTATTCAAGAAAAGAATACAAAAAAGCTGATAACCATTATAATTGCCCGATAGTTATTTCTTATTCTGAAGTATTAAAAAATAATGTTGAAGAATTAAAGGATGAAAATATAAAATTTTTAAATCCATTTTTACCATTAGAACCTAAAAAACTTGCTGATACAATATTAGAATTACCTGAATTTATGGAATATAACTTTACTAAAAAGGAACTATTAATTGCAGCAAAAAAGGCAGAAGAAGAATATCAGAAATGTAAATTAGATATTCACACTAAAGGACAAGAAGCTTTAAAATATATTGAAAGTAACAATCTTGAAGGTATAGTTTTAGCAGGTAGACCATACCACGTAGACCCGGAGGTAAATCATGGTATTGATACATTAATCACAAGTTTAGGCTTATGTGTTTTAAGTGAAGATAGTATTTCAAATTTATCTGAAGTCAAAAGACCTATTCGTGTTGTAGATCAGTGGGCTTTCCACTCAAGACTATATGCAGCCGCGGAATTTGTAGGTAAACATGATAATTTAGAGTTAGTTCAATTAAATTCCTTTGGTTGTGGAGTAGATGCAGTAACTACAGATCAAGTTGAAGAAATTTTAACAAGTTATAATAAAATGTACACATTAATTAAGATAGATGAAATTAATAATCTAGGTGCAGTAAGAATTCGTATACGTTCACTTCTTGCGAGCATGAAAAAAAGAAAAAAAGAAAGCAGTACTTTAGGTGAAATAGGAAACTATGAAGTAAATAAAAAAATATTTACTAAAGAAATGAGAAAAGATTATACAATTTTAATTCCTCAAATGGCTCCTATTCATTTTGAATTAATAGAAGCAGCTACAAGAAGTTGTGGTTATAATCTTGTACTTTTAAGAGATTGCACAAATAATACAGTTGAAACCGGATTAAAATATGTAAATAATGATGCTTGCTATCCATCTATATTAGTAGTTGGGCAAATGATTGAGGCACTTCAATCTGGAAAATATGATATTAATAAAACAGCATTAATAATGTCTCAAACCGGTGGAGGATGTAGAGCTACAAACTATATTGGATTTATTAGAAAAGCTCTAAAGGATGCGGGTTTTGAAAATGTTCCTATTATATCATTTAATGTTGTTGGTATGGAGAAAATGCCTGGATTTAAATTAACTTTACCTTTAATTGAGCGTTTACTTAAAACAATGGTTTATGCGGATTTACTCCAAAAATTATTAACCAAAAATAGAGCATATGAAAAGAATAAGGGAGAAACTGAAAAATTATATCAAGATTGGTTAAATAAATGTAAAAAATTATTAGAAAAATCTACGATGAAACAATTTAAACAAAGTATCTATGATATGGTTAATGATTTTGAAAAAATCGAATTAGATACTAGTATCGAGAAACCTAAAGTTGGTATTGTTGGAGAAGTTTTAATAAAGTACCATCCATTTGGAAATAACTTTATAGTAAATAAATTAGAAGAAGAAGGTGCTGAAGTAGTTTTACCTGACTTTATGGGATTTATTAAATTTATTGCTACACATAAAGTAACATTTAATCAACTAATAAAAACAGACAAAGTAAAGTCAAAAATTTTTAAAACAGCAATAAAATTAATTGATATTTTAGAAAAGGACTCTAAAATTGCATTATCAAATTCTAAAAAAGGATATTTACTACCTTGCGACATTTGGGAATTAGAAGACAAAATAAAAGATATATTATCTATAGGAAATCAAACTGGTGAAGGTTGGTTCTTAACAGCTGAAATGATTGAATATATTGAAAATGGTATTCCAAACATTGTTTGTGTACAACCTTTTGCTTGTTTACCAAATCATGTTGTTGGAAAAGGCGTAATAAAAACCATTAGAAATAAATATCCCAAAGCAAATATATCTCCAATTGACTATGATCCAGGTGCAAGCGAAGCTAATCAAACAAATAGATTAAAATTATTAATGACTGTTGCAAAAGATAACTTATCCAAAAAAGAAAAAGAATTTTCAGCTACTCTTGCTGAAAATGTAACAAAACAGACTTCTTTAAAATAATGGAAAAAGAATACATGTTCTAATTTTTAGAATATGTATTCTTTTCTTTTATTTAGTATTTTTTATATTTTTTTTCCTTATATTATTCTTTAATTTATTATTTATTTGCTAAATATAAATTTTTTATTAATATACTATTTTAATAAATCATACTTACTTTTTTTCATATATATATTTCTTTATTGTTTTCATTTTTTCCTTTGTTTGTTCATACCCTATTTTATACAAATAATCTGTTTTGCTAGTGTCTAATAGCGAAATATCTGGAGTATTTATTTTAAGTAAAAAATCCGCACCATCTAACTCATAATTCGAAAGCTCATGACATAATATATCAATTGAATTACTAACAACATCTATAATATTCTTATCATTTTTTTTCTTTATTTGCTTTGTAAATATTACACTAATAATTTTATCAACACCTATTTCTTTTAATTCTCTCCATGGAACATTCTCTCTAATTCCACCATCAATTAATTTTGTTCCATTATAATCACACGGTGTAAATACTCCTGGATAACTACAACTTGCCCTAACTGCTCTCCAGATTTCAATATCATTAATGTATATAATTTTATCAGAATAACCTCTATTATTATTTATTGACGAAAAAAAATAAATTTTTCCATCATTTAAATCAACACTTGGAATAATTAATTTCTTTTTTATTTCAGAAATATAATAAATATTCTTTTTTTTACA
>USCV01000063.1 GCA_900553225.1 uncultured Clostridium sp.
TATATAAGATTGTTGTTTTAAAATTTAATTTTTTTAATTGAATGTGAAGTAGGTTTGTGATAATATAGGAAATGATAAAATATGATATTGGGGAGAAACAAATGATATATGAATTTGAAGTGCCAGGGAAAATAATTGGAAAAGGTAGACCAAGACTAAATAGCTATACAGGTTGTGTGTATACACCGACAAAAACAAAAGATTATGAAAATTTAGTAATGCAATATTTTATGCTTAAATATCCTAAATTTATTCCTCTAGAGGGAAGAATTGCAGTTGAAATTGTTGCAAATTTTGAAATGCCTAAAAGTGCTAAAAAACAAGATAAAGTGCTTATGTTGGAAAATAAAATAAATCCAACCAAAAAGCCAGATATTGATAACATTGTAAAGATAATTTTGGACGCAATGAATGAATGTGCTTTTAATGATGATACACAAATTACAAAGTTAAGTGTAGAAAAGAAATATGCAGAGACAGAAAAGGTATATGTTAAAATAGAAGAATATTAATATTCAAAAATGAAATAGTTATTTATAAATATAGATGTAGAATTGTTCGCAAAAAAATAGTTGCCAAAAGAGAATCTAAATGATATAATGTGAAAAATTGAATAATAAATGTTGATTAGGATATAATTAAATAACCTCTTATTTACAGTGAAATAAGGATAGTGAAAACTTATTAATAATATTATTTAATTCCTACCTATGAATTGAAATAGAAAACTATTTCCGGTTAAATATCGTTAAAATGGAAAAGAAAATAAAAGGATGGTACCGTGTGTGAAATCACGCCTTTAGGTACTATTCTTTTTTTATATAAAAAAGGAGGATAAGTATATGAGAATATCAAAAATGGGAATGAAAAATGTAAAATTAAGTAATTTGGATGAAATGTACCCAGCACAAGACATTTTATTCCAAACAAATCAAGTAAAACAATATGGAAGCGGAGTTTATGCATATGATAATATTCCTTTAAAAGTACAAGATAATATTGAAGAAGTAATAAAAAAATGTTTTAATAAAGCAGATTGCATTGAAGTACAAATGCCATTATTACAACAAGAGGAAATGTGGAAGAGATCTGGACGATATGATAATTATATTGAAGAAGGTGTTATGATGACATCTAAAACAGATAAAGGAAATTACTGTTTAGCACCAACAGCAGAAGAAGCAATTACTACATTTGTGGAAAATAGAGTAACTTCACATAAGCAATTACCAGCAGTATTTTACCAAATAGGACCTAAATTTAGAAATGAAATTAGAAATAGGGGATATTTATTAAGAGGTAAAGAATTTTTAATGTTTGACTTATATAGTTTTGATAAAGATGAAGAAGGAATGATGCAAACATATAAAAAGATTAGAGATACCTATTTTGAAGTATTTAGAAAATTGCAATTAGATATTGTTGCAGTTGCAGCAGACAATGGATCAATGGGTGGAAAAAATTCAGAAGAAATTATGGCTTTATCAAGAATAGGTGAAGATACAATTTTATTTGATGAAGATACAAAACAAGGACTAAATGTTGAAGTTCTAGAAAAAGAAAATGCAGAGCAATATTTAAAAGAAGTATATAACATAAATGACATAAGAAAATTACATGAAAGAAAAGCTGTTGAACTTGGACACATTTTTGCATTAGGAACAAAATATTCTGAATCAATGCAAATTAATTATATTGATGATCAAAACAATAGTAAACCATTTTATATGGGATGCTATGGAATAGGAGTAAGTAGAGTACTAGGCTTAATTTATGAGAACAATATAATAAAAGAAAACGATAAAATAGTTGGCTTTTCACTTCCAATTCCAGTTACACCATATTATGCATACTTAATTAGCAATGATAAGAAAAAAGAAGATTTGGAAAAATTATATAGTGAATTTAATGAAAAAGACATTGATGTGATTATAGATGATGTAAAAGGTTCAATTGGAGAAAAAATTAGAAATGCTAAAATATTAGGAATACCATATATTGCTATTATGGGAAATAATACAGACGATGGATTTGTTGAAATAGAAAGAACAAAAGATGGAATGAAAAAGATTTTAAAAACAGAAGAATTAATAAATGAAGTAGAAAAAATGAAATTTACAAAACAAGATTTAAATTTTTAATTAAAAAAATAGGAGAATCCTTATAAATTCTTCTATTTTTAAGCTTTAAATTTAAATTTAATATATAAAATGTTAATAAATTTATTTATGCAAAATATATTAATAATATATAATAATATATTGAAGGGAATAAAAAATGAAAGCAATTGAGATTGTATTAATAGCTATAGCGCTTGGAATGGATGCATTTGCAGTTTCTATATGTAAAGGACTTGCAATGAAAAAGATGAACATTAAAAAGACTATTATAATTGGAATGTATTTTGGTATTTTTCAAGCAATAATGCCAATAATAGGCTATTTCCTTGGAATAAAGTTTCAAAATGTTATTGTTTCTATAGATCATTGGATTGCATTTATTTTACTTTGTGCAATAGGTTTAAATATGATAAAAGAAGCATTTAGCAATGAAGATGAGAATATAAATGACCTTGTTGATATCAAAACAATGTCTATTCTAGCAATAGCTACAAGCATAGATGCATTAGCAGTAGGAATTACATTTGCATTTTTGCAAGTAAATATTGTATCAGCAGTAAGTATAATAGGAATAATAACTTTTGCAATATCGATAATTGGCGTAAAACTCGGAAATGTATTTGGAACTAAATATGAGAAAAATGCTGAAATTATAGGAGGATCTATTTTAATTTTAATGGGATTAAAAATATTAATAGAACATTTATTAGGATAAAAAAAGCAGAAATTATGCACCTTTTTGCATAATTTCTGCTTTTTTTATCCTAATAATTATTGTTAGAATGCTGTGTATTGTTATTTATTGAACTCGTATTGGCATTGTTTACTGTAGAACTTGAAGAATTTGTATTTTTATATTTTAATGTAGAATTGCTATTTGAGGATGCATTATTATTAGTAGTATTTTTATTAGTATTAGATTTATTAGAATTATTAGAATTATTTGAATTTGTTGTAGTGTTATTTTGGGTACTGTTTTTATTAGTATTGGTATTAGTATTATTTTTACTATTATTGACGGTATTATTAGTAGTATTGATAGTGTTAGAATCTGTGTTCGTATTTGTAGTTGTTGAATTATAGTCTATAACATTATTCACATTTTGAGTATCATTCTTATTTGAATTATTGATATTTTCAGTTTTATTTATTGTATTTGAAGTAATGCCAGTATTTTTCGAGTTATGCTGTGTACACTTTTGTGGAATTGTTCCTTTTAAAAAATATTCATCATATGTATCACCACATGAAGGGTTTGCTTCAAGACCAGTTGATTTACATATTTTTATACACATAACATCATTTGGCTTTTCAAAATATCGGCTAGAAAGTCCAGAATGAATTGATTTCATTACATTTGACCATATTACAGAAGCAGGATTTTGATGACCTGAATAATTAATTTTTTCGTTTAAATCATATCCATACCATGTTACTCCAGTATAATAATTAGTAAAGCCACAAAGCCACCTATCATAATTATCATCTGTAGTTCCTGTTTTAGCTGCCACATCCATATTAGAAATAGAACAATTGCTAGCTGTACCATTTGAGCCTTTTACAGGCTGAGTTAATAATTGTTTTAATACATAAGCTACAGATTTAGAAAATACTCTTTTTGTCTTTTGCTTTGGTTTTAAAAGTGTAGATCCATTAGATGTTGTAATTTTAGAATAAAAAATGGGTTCTATATATGTTCCATCATTTGCAATTGTTGCATATGCAGAGGCCATTTCTAATGGGCTTATTCCTTTTTCAATTCCACCTAAAGCTAGTGCTAAATTTACATCTTTATCAGTTAATGTAGTTATACCCATCTTTTTTAAATATTTAACTGAAGTTTGAGGAGTGATATTTTCTAACATTTTAACAAATGGAATATTTTGAGAAGATTCTAAAGCTCTTCTTACTGTTACTTTTCCTAAATAGCCTTCATTATTTTTAGGAGAATAATTTTCATCTGTATCATTTCTAAAAGATGTTTTAGTATCATCTATAATTGTAGCACTGGTAATAATTTTTTTGTCAATCCCAGGAACAAGTACAGCAAGGGGTTTCATCGCAGAACCAGTTTGTCTTTGTGCTTGAGTTGCACGGTTAAACCCTCTATAAGTTGTTTTTTTACCAAGCCCACCGTACTACACCAACGACATATCCAGAAGAATGATCAATTACCACCATTGCAGCTTGAGAAGTAGTATTTTGTACTTGAGCTGAAGAGGTTATGTATTTCTTTTTTTCAAATTCAGTTTCTAATATAGATTGAATTTTTGAATCTTGAGTACTGTAAATTTTTAGTCCTCCCATATATAAATAATTAGTTGCAAATTTTTCGTCTATTTTTTCCTTGTTGCGTATATCTGAAATTACTTCAGATAATAAGGCATCTGTATGATATGAATAAATTATATCTGTATTGGTAGAAACGTTGCCTTTCTTAAATTTCAATCCTGTAGATACTTCATTTGCTGCACTTTGATAATCTTCATTGCTTATATATTTTAGTTCCAACATCTTATCTAAAACAAGCTTGGTTCTTGATTTGGCTTTTTCAGAATGGTCTATTTGTGCAAAAGGATTATAATAGTTAGGAGAATGGTTAATGCCAGCTAAAAAAGCACATTCTGCTAAGCTAAGCTCAGAAACATTTTTATCAAAATAGAATTCTGCTCCCATTTCAACACCATAAATATTAGGTCCTACATAAATAATATTTAAGTATGAAGTTAAGATTTCATCTTTGCTCATACAAGTTTCTAGTTCAACTGCTTTTACCCACTCATTCATTTTTCTTGAGATTGAATTAGAATCATTACCAGTAATATTTTTTACCAATTGTTGTGTTATGGAACTACCACCAAAAGTTGTATTGTTACCACGAAAAGCATAAGATAAAATAGCAGCACTAGTTCTTTTTATATCTACTCCATGATGTTTATAAAATCGTTCATCTTCAATTGCTACATATGCATTTTTTAAATTAGAAGGTATCTGATCTGAATTTACATTTTTATGCATTCTCTCATTACCAAATGTTGCAATTGTTTCTCCGCTTTAGGTCAACAACAATAGAATTTGTATTTGTACACATCTGCTTTGCAAGTGTGTTCCATTTGAATGCTTCAATACCTTGCCAAATACCAATAATGATTAAGAAAATAAACAAGAAAATTAGTATTGTTTTTATAAGAAATTTTTTAAATTTAGACATTGGCTTTTTTTGTTTTTTATTTTCAACATTTAAATTATCATTGTTTTTATTGTTTCTTTTTTTATTACTTTTACTTTTTTTAGTATTATTAGATTTAACATTTTGAACTTCTTCAAGATTGTTAATTCGAATAGTTTTATCTGTTATCTTTTTTTTATTTTTTTTCCCAGAATGTTTTCCCATATTTAAAATATGATTATGTTAGCTAGAAATAACTAACAATTCTCCTTTCTTATTTATTAAAAAGTGAATCTAAAAACACACTTTATATTAAACTTTTTTCTGTATTATATCATAAAAAAAATAAAATAAAACAGTTTATAGAGTTTTTACTAAATTAGCAAATATTGAACAAGAAGAGGACACAAACAACGGATAAAATAATTATAATTTAGATCGGAAGAGCACACGTCTGAA
>USCV01000064.1 GCA_900553225.1 uncultured Clostridium sp.
AAATTTAAGATTATTAAATTTATCTAGAAATCCTAGTTTTTTTATTTCAGAAATCGGAATTCCTTTTTGCGTTAAATTTAAAGATTTTTCATATAATAATATAATTGTTTGCATCATTTTAAATTGCTTATTTATTGAAACTGAAGTATCTACTAAATCTAATGCATTTTGCTGTAAGAAACCTATTCTAATTATTTTTGCAATTTCTAATATTAACTTATTGCTTTCTGATAAAACATCTTGTCCAACAACACGAGCAATTTCTAACAGTTCATTTTCTTCTTCTAGAATTTGTACTATTTTTTGCCTTATTTCTAAGAACTCTACATCTACATTTTCTTCATACCAGTTTTGCAATGTAGAAATGTATTCACTATAGCTTATATTCCAATCTACTGCAGGATAATGTCTTGAATAAGCAAGCTCACGACTTAATCCCCAAAACGAGTGAACAAATCTTTTAGTATTTTGTGTTACAGGTTCAGAGAAGTCAGACCCTTGTGGAGAAACAGCTCCAATTATAGTAACTGAACCAATTTTTCCATTGTAGCTTTCAACTATTCCTGCTCTTCCATAAAATTCTGATAATCTAGATGGTAGATATGAAGGAAATCCTTCTTCTGCTGGAAGTTCTTCAAGTCTACCTGAAATTTCCCTTAAAGCTTCTGCCCATCTTGATGTAGAATCTGCCATTACAGCAACATTATATCCCATATCTCTATAATACTCTGCCATTGTAATTCCAGTATAGATAGAAGCCTCTCTTGCTGCAACAGGCATATTTGAAGTATTAGCAATTAAAATTGTTCTTTCTATCATTGGTCTACCAGTTTTTGGATCAATTAATTTTGGAAACTCCTCTAGTACATCTGTCATCTCATTTCCACGTTCTCCACATCCAATGTAAACAATAATATCTGCATTGCTCCATTTAGCAAATTGGTGCTGGAGCATTGTTTTTCCTGTTCCAAACCCTCCAGGTATCATTCCTGTTCCACCTTTTCCAATTGGAAACATAGAGTCAATAACCCTTTGTCCTGTAAGAAGTGGCTCATTTACTACTAATCTTTCTTTATATTCTCTTGGTTTTCTAACTGGCCATTTTTGTAGCATTGTTATTTCAAAAATATTCATATCTTCTGTTTGTACCTTTGCAAGTACATCATTTACTTTATAATTGCCTTCTTTAGCAATTTCTATAACTTTTCCTTCCAAGTTTGAAGAATTCATAATTCTATTAACTATTAATGGGGTTTCCTGTACATTACCAATAATTGTGCTCTTTTTTACAATATCACCTATTTGAATCGTTGGTACAAAATGCCATAATTCTTCAAAATCAATAGCAGGTATGTTATTACCTCTTTTTATGAAATCTCCCTCTTCTTCTTTTAGTCTATTTAAAGGTCTTTGAATTCCATCAAAAATTTTTCCCATTAATCCTGGTGCTAATAATACAGAAAGTGGTTCTTCATCACTTATTACTTCTTCATTAATTTTTAATCCACTTGTATTTTCATAACATTGAATTGTAGCTGTATCATTTTTTATTTTTATTACATCACCTAAAATTTTTTCTTTTCCAATATAAACAATATCATGCATAGCAAAATCGCCTTCACCTTTTGCCAAAATTACTGGTCCGTTAATGGAAGTTACTACTTTTTTTTGCAATTAATCTCACCCCAAATCTTTTTTTCTTACTTCTTCTTCAATTGAATTTTTTATAGTAGAATCAATAAATATTTCTTGCGATTCTACTATGATTCCACCAATATAGCTATCATCTATTATCATGCAATTTGCAAAATATTCATCACTTAATTTTTTACTAAATCTTTCAAAATCCTTTTTTACTAGCCCTATTTTTGAGTTTTTAATATCTATTTTAGGTAAAATATCTTTTACTAAATTCCAAAAGTATTCTTCATAAATATCTAAATCCATCATCTTTTTTATTTGAACAGATATATCTTCTGTTAATTTTTTGTTATATTCTTTTATTTTTTCAAAAATTTCCTTTTTTTGTAATGTTTCATATTCGTAAATCTTTTTATAGTACTCTTTATCTAATTTTTCACATTTTTTTTGATAAGTATTTTCCTGTTTGTTTGTATATTCTTCTACTTCTTGCATAATTTGTTCATTCATTTCTTTTTTTATTTTTTCTTCTAATTCTTCTTTGTCCTTTTGAACAAGTCTTTTGCAGCTTTCTTTCAATTCATTTAATTTTAAATTTGTATCCATTTTCATCACCTATTTTCAAATTACCACAACAAGTGGTGTCTTTCTTTTCTCAATTATATTATCTAATTTTTCTTTTCCATGTTCATAAACATTTTTAGATACTACTAAAATTCCTACATTATTATCTTCCATAACTTCATCTATTTTTTTATTTACTATATCTAAATCTTCTAGAACAATTGAATGAATTCCTGATAAATTAAAACCAACTGCAGTATCCATATCATCTAAAATAGAATATATTTTCATTTTTCCAATAACCTTTCTTTTTATTATTGTATACTAGTTAATTGAAAATTGGTTTTCTTCAAATTATACTTTACTTAAAATCATAATTGAAACAATCAATCCATAAATTGCTATACCTTCTGCAAGTCCTGCAAAAATGACTGTTTTACCTAATAGGCTAGGATTTTCACTAATTGCTCCAACAGCACTTGAAGCAACAACAGCTACTGCAATACCTGAACCTATTGCTGCAAGTCCAACTGCAAGAGCTGCAGCAATTAAGCTTGTACCTTTATCTTTTTCTTGTACTGCTTCATTTACAGTGCTACTTTCTGTTTCCTCTACTGCATATGAACTATTAATTTTTGTAGAATATATACATCCCCCTAAAATTAAAATAAATACTACTACTAAAACTCTTTTTAACATATTTTTTCACCCTTTCTATTCATTTTTCGCTTGTGCTTTTATTGTTTTATACTCTATTCCATTTCCAGTATAAAACCTACTAAACAATTCATAATACTCAAGTCTTAATACTTGAATTGCAACAATTAATCCTTCAAGTACAATTATAATAGCATTACCTATTATTGCAATTAATAGATTTCCTGCACCTGTTGTCATATTAGCAAGTAAATATACCGCCATACACAATCCAACGTGATTAATTGCAAAAGCAGCTAATCTTAAAAATGAAATTGTATTACTTGCAAATGATAATAACATTTCTATAATGTCAAATATTTTCTCTACAATTGGAATAGATACTTTTTCTTTTTGTTTTTGTATTTTCTGTGATATTTTATCTCCAAACAAAATAATTAAAATCAATATAAATGCAATTATTACAATATTTGATATAGAAATAATTAGTTTACCTTTTAAGAAATAAACTGCAACACATGCCAATACAAAACTATATAATAAAAAACCTGCAAGTCCGTTTTTATCAAAAAATATTTTACCTATTTCCTTGTTTTTAATTCCATTTATTATGTTTAGTATCATTGAAATAAGAATAAATATACTGCCAACTACAATTCCCGAAATTAACATTGTATTAATATTTTCCATTGGACTTATTAACTTTTGTGGTAAAATATCCTCTTTTCCAAAAATACTTCCATATAAAAATCCAAAAATAATTGAAGATATTCCTCCTGCTACCATTACAGGACCCATTCCTACTTTTTTTCTCATTAGCAATATTCCAATTAAGAAGATAACAGCTCCATGTCCAACATCTCCAAACATAAATCCGAACATAATAAATGATGTTATTGCAACAAATAATGTTGGATCAATTTCACTAACATTTGGAAGACCATACATATTAACTAATATTTCAAAAGGTTTTATTAGTTTATTATTTTTTAGTTTGGTTGGTTCTTTTATTTCTTCCTTTTTTCCATCATGAATAGTATAATCTATTCCTTCTTGTAATTTTAACATATTTACAACAGAATTGAGTTCTAATGCTGGAACCCATATTACCATGTAAAATGTCCCTTTTTTATCATGCATTATATACTTTTTTATTTTATTAATATATTCGTAATTTTTTAGTTCTTTATATAAATTAATTAAAACATCTTTATTTTCTCTTTTATAAAACTTAAAATCACGTTCATTTTCAGCTATTCTTCTTTTATTTGTTTCATATTCATTTTTGAGATTAAATATAATTTCTTTTAAACTTCCCTTAAATTTGGCTGGAAATAAAATTCTTTTAAATTCTTGCATATTAAAAAATGCATCTACAGTATCTTCATATTCTAAAGTTGTAAAGTATATAATTGAAGAGATATCTTCCTTTTCCTCAATTTTTAAAAATACTGCTGGTAGCCTTTTTAATCCTTCCTCTATTTCACCTATACTTTCAGTTGGTATGTTTCCATATCTAAATTTTATATATTTTAAGTTGATTAGTTCTTCAATATTAACATTAAAATCTGATAAACTATTTATTGGTAATAAATCATTAAAAATTTCTTCATTTTTTTTAATCAAATTTTCTTTTTCTGTTTCATATTGTAAACATTTATTTTCTATTTCATCTATTTTTTCTTTTATTTCATAAATTGTATTTTTAGTTATAATATCTTGAGTAAAATCTTCTTTTTTTAATTCAAATAATTCAAAAAGTTTTTCTGTCTTTTTTAAGTATTCTCTTACTGAGTAATCATATATACAATATTCACATTTCCAAGACTTCCCATAGATTTTTTTTGCGTCTTCTAAGCCGAATATCTCTAGATAATAGTTCTTTTGCCAAAAAGCTATCCAGTTTTTCTTCTTTACCAGTTATACTTAAGAGTTTCATTCTTTCAATTGACATTTTTAAATCTCCTTTTTTCTTTAGATTACTTTTCCTATTAATTTATTTTGTATATCTTGTTTACTTATTCCATAACGTATTCCCTCAATAATACGTATAATATCTGTGTTTTCTAATTCAATTAAATTAATATATGCACATATCGAAGCAATACTAAAAAATTTATTCTTAAATTCTTTTACATTTATTTTATGCCATATTCTGTTTGTCTCTTGCTCTATTTCAAACTTTGTACTTGAATTTTTTATAAAATTTGATTGTTTCAATTTTTCTATTATACCAATATCATCTTCTGCATCTATCAATTCTTCTATATTAATTCCGTTATTTTTTGGAACTTGTATTACCATAGAATGTAATTTATCATTACTAAATTTATAATATTTTTTTATTCTATAAATCCATAATAAGTTAATTAAATCAATTTCTTGAATAACCATTT
>USCV01000065.1 GCA_900553225.1 uncultured Clostridium sp.
CATAGCTAGAAGCCTTTAGAACCCCGTGTATAACACGGGGTTTTCATATACCAATCAAAAAAGCATTGCAAGAAATCATTTAAGACTCCTTTGCAATGCTTTATACATTTGCTTTAAGTGTAGGTAGTTCTTCTATTTTATCTACCCTTTACCGCTCTGACTAATGCCATAGGTAAACTCTTAATATGTTTTTAGTTTAGCATATTTTCTATATTATGTCAATTATTTTTCTTTAATTTCTTTTTTTATCATCTCTACAAACTCATTAATTCCAACACTAATTACATCTTCACTACCTAATTTGCGATAACTAACTTTGTTACTTTCAACCTCATTATTACCAATAACCAAAGTATAAGGATTCTTCATATCAACACTCATTTTAATTTTCTTACTCATACTTTCATTACCATCAGCATATTCCACTCTAATATTTTCATTATTTAATATTTTCATAATTTTTCTACAATATTCATCATGATACTTCACATTAACAGGCACTATATTAACTTGAACTGGTGATAACCATACAGGTAACACACCTTTAAATTGTTCTAATAATAATACTAAAAATCTTTCATAAGAACCAAGAATAGCCCTATGAACCATTACAGGAGTCTGTTTTTCTCCATTTTCATCAATATAGAATAATCCAAATCTTTTTGGTGTAGAGAAATCCACCTGAATTGTTGGAATTTGCATTTCTCTACCTAAAGCATCTTTAAACATAAAGTTTAGTTTTGGATCATATAGTGCTGCTTCGCCCTCGCATCTTTTAGCATTTAATCCAAGTTCATCAGATACTTCTTGTAATACTTTTTCACATAATTCCCAATCCTCATTACTTCCAATATATTTTTCAGGATGATTTAAATCTCTTACAGATAATGAAACCCAGTAATTATTCCATAATCCCATTTTTGAATAGAAATCTTTTATGATGTTATACATATTTATAACTTCATCTTTGAATTGATCTATTCTACAGAATGAATGACCATCTTCTATTGTAATTGCATATACTCTTGACAAACCACCTACAGAACCTTGCAATTCAGCTCTATATTGTTTATCTGATTCCATATATCTAATTGGTAAATCTTTATAACTTCTTATTTTTGACGCATATATTTGAGTATGATGTGGACATTGAACTGGTTTTAGCACAAATTGATGACCTTTTGGTGAACTTACTCTAAATAATTCATCATTAAATTTTTGTGCATGACCTGATGTTTCAAATAATTTTATGTTTGCTAGTGATGGACAACTTACTTTTTGAAATCCATAATTTCTACAAATTTTTTCAACTTGTTTTTGCAACTCATCCTTTACTATTGTTCCCCTTGGTGTGTATAGTGGTAATCCTGCTCCTAAGTAGTCTGAGAAACAGAATAAATCTAAATCTCTACCTATTTTTCTATGGTCTCTTTCTTTTGCATCTTTCAAGAATTCTTCATATTTTTCTAGTTCTTCTTTGGATTCGAACGCTTTTCCAGATATACGTGTAATCATCTCGTTTTTAGTATTTCCTTCAAAATAAACTCCACTTACTCTTAATAATTTTACAAATATTTGATTATCTATTTTTTTCATTTCATTCTCTAAATTTTCTAAATCATTTTCACTAATTTCTTTATTTACTTTAAATTCATAATAAAATTCGTTTTCATCTGCTACCGCATTATCCAATCTGATGTTTTTATATTTTTCTAAAATAACTTTCTTTAATAGATTTGCACCTTTTTCATTTATCATTTTTATTCCTTCTTTCATTTATTTTTATTTAATAGAGGACTATCTTTCTTTCTGTAAATTTATTGGTGTGGCTTTTGGTGTCTGCTTTGTTATTGGTATCGTTTTCTGTTTCGGTCATTGCAATCATCTCCTTTATATTTTATATTTTTTCAAATAAATACACTACGAGCCTATTACAAATTAAGATTGTAATAGGCTCGTAACTCAAATTCTATGTTTTAAGATATGCTAAAACAATCAATTATATATAATTGATTTGGTTTAATGTATATTCGGTTATGGCTATAAATTGATTGTTTAACATATTTTTCACTCCTCTATTAAATATATTTTTATTTTGGCATTATTTTGCATTTCTGTCAAAAAATTTCCAATCATTACATGGTTTTGTTTAAGCTTTTACTGTTTTCTTTTTCTAGTTGTTTTAAGCTCTTTTTAGGAGTTGGTAGGTCTTCTGGCATTGTTCCGCCAGCTTCTTTAATTGCTTTTCTAACAATTTTTCCAATTTTATTATGGGTATCACAAGCTTGTTTTTCTGTATCTACTTTATCTTTTTTTAATCTTGATTCAGTTTGTGTAATACGAAATAGATTAGCTGCAAGTTCCTCACTTCCCATATTGTCTAAGATGTCTTCTCTGTACCTTAATCCTTTTCTTTTTGCAATATCATCAGCTGTTTCTCCATTATATAATCCTTTATAACCTGCATTATGGAATTTATCGAAATTTTTAACTCCAGATTTTTTGGCTGTTTGATTTAGTGAATAATTACCTTTTCTTGTTAGATCTCTTTGATAAAATCTTTTTTCATCTTCTGTAAGAAAACCATATTCTTTTTCGCTAATTTCTTGTTTTCTGGTTTGAACTGCGAAATATGTTTGTGCCAGAGCGATTACTTTTTTTCTGCTATCACCATTTTGTGCTATTATATAGCATGCATATCGAGTTAATTTGTAATCATTAATTGTAACCTCTGCATTGTTAGCACGTTTTGACAACTTATTGACGTCAGTAAAATGTTCAAACACATTGATATCGCTATTTTTACAAGATATTTTTGCCTTTTCAATTATCTTTTCAAAGTTTTGCCAATTTGCATATTGCAAAATAGTCATCAGCTCTCTAGCATACCAGAATTCAATACCATTTTCATCAATATGCTTAATATCCTCAAAGGTTTTGTTGTTGTTTTTTTCTAATTTATTCATATTCCATCGTCTCCCTTCTAAGTATGTAATGATATTATTATACTATAATTTGAAGTGATTTTCAATATTTTTGCAAACATTTGTTTAAGTATTTTTATTTTTTCTTTACGCAGTAAAAAAAATCAACCATGTTACTGATTGATTTTTGTTTTATCTATTCCATTAGTTCGAATAAATTCGTTATTGGTTGGGCTGGTCAAAACAATACTTTTTATATTTTCTCTTCATTTTATTTCTATTCTCTTAAAAGCCTATTTCAAGCACTTTTCATACAATACCATATTCTTCAATTCTATCTATTTTCCCTTCGTTTTTTATAACTTTATTTTGGCGTTGCATTAAAAATTGCATTAAATTTACATTTATTAATTCTTCTATACTAACATACTCTTTGCCATTAAAATATTCTTTCCATTCTTCTACAGAATAAATTCTAATTATTGCATTTTCTTTTATTACCATCTCTTCTTCCATAATATACCTCCTAAAAAATAATTGACATTTTGTTTCTAAGAATGTATACTTAAATTGTATATTTGCGTATATAGTATACATTTCTGAGATAGTTTCAGTTGCAGCTGAGCTATCTCTTTTTTATATTTTATATCATTGTCGAAAAATGTCAATCAAAATCGTTCGACAAAATAGTACGCTGACAGCGACATATAGTATTTTCTTGAATATTCTAATAAAATAATAAGATACTAATAAAAAAGGAGTGTTTTATGTTTGTTTTTAGAATTAAAGAAATAAGAGAAAAAAAGAAAATGACAATATATAAATTAAGTAAGCTTTCTAATGTATCTAGAAGCTATATAATTGATTTAGAAAACAACAGAAAGTTAAATCCTAGCTTGACTAAATTATATTCTTTAGCTACTGCTTTAAATGTTAATATAAAAGATTTATTCTACACTAAATTTGATATAGATATTCTAAAGCAAGAAATGTACAAAAGAATAGACAAATATGGTATAAAATCACAAGAAACTTTAGAAGTAAGTCAGCTAATTGATTTATTAATTAACATTGATAACAAAGAAAAATCAAAGGGAGAACTAACTGACTAACCTTTAAAGTTTTTAAAAAAATTGAAATATTTTTAATTTTATATTGACATACGTATTAATACGTAGTATAATATTAATTAGAAAGGAGGTTAATAAATGTATTCAAGAGATCTAATCAGATTGTTAAAGCAAAATGGTTGGAAAAAAGTATCTCAAAACGGTTCCCATCTCAAAATGAGAAAACGGTAACCAAACGGAAATTATTCCGGTACATACAAGAGATATTCCAGTTGGAACAGCTGAGGCAATACTTAAAAGGACAGGGCTAAAATAGTTAGCCCTTCCTAATATAATTTTAGATTAAATGAGGAGAAGTCTACTATTATATTATAAATACAAAAATCTCTTTTTATACATTTATTCTCTTTTCTAACATATATTAAATGGAGGTATAGTAATGAAAAATCAATTAACTGTTTTTCCAGCAATATTTACTTATGATGGTAAATGTTATAATGTTGACTTTATTGATTTGAAAGGATGTTCAACTTTTGGAAGCAGTATACAAGAAGCTTATACAATGGCTCAAGATGCCATGGGCTTATATTTGGATAATTTAGTTGATGTCCCAAAACCTACTTTAGATTTTTCAAATATTGATATACAAAAGAATCAATTTGTTTCATTTGTAAGCATTGATATGGAAGAATATAGAAAAAAATTTAATAATAAAGCAGTTAAAAAAACTTTAACTATTCCAGCCTGGTTAAACAATTTGTCAGAAAAAAATAATATCAATTTTTCTCAAGTACTTCAAGAAGCCTTAAAAGAAAAATTAGGTATTGACTAATTTTTAAAATTCTTTTATTTAATGTAAAAAGTTCTTTAAACA
>USCV01000066.1 GCA_900553225.1 uncultured Clostridium sp.
CGACGCTCTTCCGATCTAATTATAATGAGAAGATAAAAAAATATTTTGCAGAAAAATATGATGATTTACATTATACATTTACTATAAAAAGTGGATATAAAATTAATGATAAATATTATTTAACATTGCCAAATCCTGTATTAACTGATGGAAAAGATGTAGAGTTGGTTGTTAGTAAAATAGATAATATATATTATTTTTATTCATGCAAGGTAGTAACAAAAAATTTACAAACTAGTAATGAAGAAGATACAAGCTTATTAAACTTTTTAAATGATAGTGTTAATAACCCATTTACACAAATAAAATACCAAAGTCCAGAGAAACTATTCGATGTTATAGATAAGTCTGACAGTTATCCATTAAGATATGCCGTTTTTGATACTAATAATACATATTGTACAGCTTTAAACAATCAACAAAAGGATCAATTAAGAGCAAAATATGATTCAGTAGATGAAGTTTCATGGTACTTTATAAGTGAAGAGAATTTGATTAAATTTCTACAAGAGAAAATGAACTATACATATTCTAAAGAAACCCTTAGAAAAGTCTTTAGATATGAAGAAAAAGTAAATGGATATATCGATATAATATCTGATACTACTTATTCAAAAGTGACAATAAAAAGTGTAACAAAAAACTCTGATAATTCATACTATTTAACTTTGAAAAGCTCTGAAAAGGAAATATTCATATCTATAATTAAGAAAGATGGAAAATATTGTTTTCAATCATGTAACTTTTAATAGTTAATAGTTTCTGATAATATAAAATTAAAACAAAAAAGATTTTGTATATTATATAATAATTTTTTATACAAAGTCTTTTTTATTAATTGATTAATTTTATGTTAATATATTTTTTAAATAAATTTTATAAAAGCTATTGACTTTGAGTCAACTCTAAGTGATATATAATAATAGAAAAAAATATTATAGGAGGATAAAAATGTTAAAAGTATTAAATAAAATAAATGAACCAAAAGATTTAAAACAATTATCAAACAAAGAACTAGAAGAACTTGCTAAAGAAATAAGAGAAATCTTATTAAAAAAATTAAGTATTCATGGAGGACATTTCGGACCAAATTTTGGCATGGTAGAAGCAACAATAGCACTACATTATGTATTTAATTCGCCAGTAGATAAGATAGTATATGATGTATCACATCAAAGTTATACACATAAAATACTAACTGGAAGAAAGAGAAGTATAAAAAAGAAATATTAAACATTGCGCAAAATCAAAGTTTTGCGCAAAAAGAGATAGGGGTAAAATAATAGAGCCCTTATCAAGGTCCTACCCACAAATTCTTGTAACCACTAGCCTTAACGGCTTTACTAGCTATTTATTAGCTATCGTTTGACTAACATTATTGCTTTATAATTTATTCCTTGTAATAATGTTAGTCTAGTCCCAGATATTTATTTCTAAAATCAATTTTAAATCAGTTTTATAATTTATCCTTATAATTTTACATCTAAATAATTTTTCTATTTAAAATATAATTTTATTACTTAATAATTTTTATTTCATATTATATTTTATATAAATTTTCCAAAAATCTTCAAAATGCTTATTTCTCTATATTTGCCGTATTTTACAGACAACAAACTATAAGCCTTAAAAATAAAAACGGTTTAAAATCGATTCTCGTGCGTCGCTTTTTTGAGGTATTTTTGATTATTATTGTATATCTATAAAGTCAAACAATATACTACTAAAAATTGCTAAATCTTAGGATTACCAGTATTTTGCTAAAATACTAGACAACAAACTATATGGCTGTTTTATTAAAATGTCTTAAAAACGGATTCTCGTAAGCCATTATTCTAACTAATTTCAAAAGATCTTACATATAATTATAATTCCATAAGTTTAATTAAAATCTGCAAATTTAAATTGCATACTATAAGTTTAAAGCATCAAAATTAATTTCTAAAATCATAAACAGATAATTTAATTAGTTAATAATTTAAATTAATTATAATTGATTTTCAGACTTTATAAATATAATTTAAAATCTAAGATTATAAATAAATTTGTAATAATCAAATGTTCGTTTTAAGATTTTTTACCAAACAAAATTTTAAAATCTTTAATTTGTAATTTTTTTAATTTTAATTTAAAATTTAAATTAAAATTATTTTATTAAATTATATATTTTATATTTTTCTAAAAATAATTTAAGAACATTGCACAAAATATTTTACTACCTATTTTTCTATTTTTTTGTTTTTAATATTTATTTAAAATGTATATATCTGAAAATAAGGCTCTTCCCCCTACTCCACCGTTTTCTATTAAATCTAGTAAATGTTATGCTTTTTTAGCTATTTTATCAAAATCTAAGATATTTGTTGATTCTAACATATTTTCAGCCATCTTTGTATTGGTATTATGAAGATTTGCTTTATTATTGACTTGTTCTGCTTGAGTTGCAAGAATTTGTTGATATGTATATTCTAATTTTGCTTGTTTTCTGCTTCTTTCTTCTGTTGTTATATCTGTGTCATTTACCATAAATTTTAGGTTATATCCGTATAATTCCATTGATCTTAATATTAATTCAACCTGTCCATTTTGTAATCTTAAATCTACAAATTGTAAATCTCTAAAATCGGATTGTTCATTATTCATACTCTTATCCTTTCTATACAACAAATGCTAATGCATCTTGCATTTTAAATTTAGATAAAGGATGTTCTAACATTGCTTTTTCGACGTTTTTATTGTAAATATGAGTGTATATTTGTATTGTTTCAATTCTTGAATGTCCAAGAACTTCCTGAATTTTCTTGATAATTGCAAAAAAAATAATAGCCTAAAACTAGGCTATCATTGAATAAAAGAAAATTATTATTTTTTATCATTAAAAAACATATTAAATAATATAAAATATTCTTCAAAATTTCTATAATAGACTAAATTTTGTTGTTAAACTATTTTTGTTTAAATACTTATTTTTTATTTCTATTAATTTATTCTTGTATGACATATCCAAACCCTCTTACTGTGTTTATTAACTTTTTATCATATCCATTATCTTGTTTTGTAAGAGGAACATTTTATATAAAATGTTCCTCTCTTCTTTTATAATTTAAATATTTGTGTCTATAACCTTTTCCAAGTTAAATTATTATTTAATAAAATTAATTACTTGCCAATAATTCAATAAGTCTTACATTTTTATATATTTTTTCTCTACCAATTTTTTCTGAAACCAAAAGTTCTGCATCTTCTAATTGATTTAAATATGAAGTAGCTGTAATTCTAGTTACATTACATGCCTTTTCAATATAAGAAATTTTAGTATATACTTCATAGAATAAACTTTCTAATAGTTCTTTAGAATAAATTTTAGGAAGTTTTTCCTTAAACTCTTTTTTATATTCCATCATCTCATTTTGTATATTTTTTATTAATTCAATAGTTTCTTTTGAAGTGATTTCTATCCCTTTTAAAATATATAATATCCAATCTTCAAAATTATTGTTTTCTCTAACTTCATTAAATAATTTATAGTATTCTTGCTTTGTTTTATTAATATATTTGCTTAAGTATAATATTGGACTATCAATTAAGTTGTTTAATACTAAATATAATATATTTAATATTCTGCCTGTTCTTCCATTTCCATCATAAAACGGATGAATGCTTTCAAATTGATAATGAATTAAACAGACTTTTATTAATGGATCAATTCCATCATCATTATTATTTATAAAATCTTCCAAATTTTTTAAATAATTGCGTATTTCTTTCTCATCCTGAGGTGGAGTATAAATCGTTTTTCCAGTTACAGAATTTTTTAATTCTGTTCCAGGTAATTTTCTTATTCCTACTCTATTATGTTCAATAGTTCCTTGTATTTTAACTAAAGTATTTGTGCTTATAAATCCATCTTTCTTTATTTGTTCATACCCTGTCCAAATAGCATTTCTATAATCAACAACTTCTTTTGCATTTTCTTCTTTATAGCCACTTTCAGTAAGAACTTTGTATATGTCATCATGTGTTGTTACAATATTTTCAATTGCACTACTGTCTTTTGCTTCATTTATTGTTACTGCATTTATTAAAATATGCATATTGGGAATTGTATTTGCATATCCTTTTAATTCTGCAAGTGCTCTTGATGATAAAGTTAATTGCTCTAAAATACGATTAGTTTTTAAATCTATGTTATTATATGGTAATAAATTTAAGCTCATTTTTGATACCTCCTTATATATAAATTACCATATTTTTTATATATATTCAATAAATATGTATAAAAAATTAAAAAAATTATACATATTTTTATTTAATATATAATTTTTTTAGAAATTTATATATTAATATTGCAAGTATTATGAAAGAAACTACAAATAAGCCTATCCATAATTTTAAAGGACTTTCATCTCCTGTGGTTGCGAATTTGTGTCCATTATCAAAGTTTTGTGCAAAAAGGAGTAGGAACAAAATATAAAACCATACATATATGGTCCTACCCGCTTTTAAAAAATTTATATAACTTTAGATTATTTTTATCAAAATTTCACAAATCCCCATATTTCAATATTTTGCTCAATTATTCAAACAACAAAGTTATATGCCTAAAAAATAAAAACGCCTTAAAATCGATTTTAGCGTGTTATAATTATAAAATTATATTATGGATTTGTAATCTAAAATTATATAATATTTATAAGAAAATTTATTAAATTATAATCTAAAATTATTTACAAGCATTATTAACAAATGTTCGTTAATAAAAAGATCGGAAGAGCACACGTCTG
>USCV01000067.1 GCA_900553225.1 uncultured Clostridium sp.
ATAAATAAAATATTATAATTAAAGGAATGATTTTAATGAATATAAAAATAGTAACAAACGAAGAAGAAGCTAAAAAGGCAGATGAACTATTAACTAAATTAATACATTTTGAAAGTGATTTTAATAAAAACATAAATCCTAATTATATTGTACATAATCATTTCAAATGTAATATAAATGATAACACATGTTTAGCAATTGCAATACAAAACAATGAAATCGTAGGATTTATTTTTGGATTTATAATTGAATCAAATGCATATTTGAATAAAATAGGTAAAATCGAAGCTTTATTTGTTGAAAACCAGTATAGAGGTCAACATATTGGAACAGAATTAATTATTTATTTCAAAAAATGGGCTAAAATTAAAGGTGTAGATATTTTTGAAATTGAGGTTTTAAGTTCTAATAAAAATGCAGTTGATATTTATAAAAAAAATGGATTTAAAATAAATAAAAATACCATGTCTACTTTTTAATATTTGTTGGTATGTTTAAAAAAACACACCCTTAATATTTGCTTTCCAACCACTTGGAAATGGAATTTGTGGGTAATTATCTGCAATTTTCTTTGCAGATTTATAACTTTCACTTTCCGAACTTAGATAGCCAGTAACTAATTCGACTCCATCTGGATTAGCCATTGGTACAATATATAAAGAACAATTATCAAATAAATATCTAGCACTATATCCAAAAATCTCAGCGTCCATCACATATGCTTTGCAAAATCTCTCAATAAATTTCATAAGCAATACTGATGTTATCCACTCATTTGCATGAATAGAGGCATTATAAAATACTTGCTTAGAACCATTACCTATTCTTATGTAATTAATTGGTTTATTTAATACACTATTACCTATCGAACCTATTTGTAAAAATGGATAAATCGTTCTTAATGCTAATATATCTGCTTGCATAATAGTAAATGTATAACTTATATCTGTATTTACTATATCTCCAAATGGAACAATTATTATTTGTCCTGTCTGTATGTTATATGAATCGATTCCAGGATTTGAGGCTAAAATAAAATTAATATTTGTATTAAATTTATTTGATATTTTATATAGTGAATCTCCTGGCTTAATACTATAATATGTATAACCATTTATATAAGGAAACATTCTGTCTAACGTTTCAGTTCCAACTATTCCATCTGGGTCAAGGCCAAATTTTCTTTGAAATTTGATTACTGCATCTTTTGTTTTAGTACCAAATACTCCATCTATTTTTCCAAAATAAAAACCTAACTTTTTTAAAGTACTTTGTATTAGTTCTATATATGGTCCTCTATCACCTTCACTAAAAAAATTATTCATATAATCACCCCTACGATTATATGAATAATTTTATTTTTTGTTACATTAATTATTCTTCTACTATCTTATTAACAGCTATTTTTAAATCTTCTAATTTTTTATTTGCATCTTCCATATTTTTTCCTTTTACACCCATATAGAATTTGATTTTTGGTTCAGTTCCAGAAGGTCTAATACAACACCATGCCTCGTCAGCTAAATCATAGTATATCACATTTGATTTAGGAAGATTACTTAAATATTCTTTACTTTCTACATAATTAATTATTTTTCCTATACTATAATCTCTGTTTGCTAATATATCATAATCTCCTATCTTTTTAGGTGGATTGCCTCTTAATTTTTCAAGTATAGCTTTTATCTTTTCGGAACCTTCAATACCTTTCATTGTTATTGAAATTAGTCCTTCTTTATAATATCCATATTTTTCATAAATATTCATCATTTGATCCCATAAAGTTAGTCCTTTATCTCTATAGTATGCTGCAGCTTCACACAATGCCATAACAGCTACAATTGCATCTTTATCTCTTGCATGTGTTCCAATTAAGCAACCATAGCTCTCTTCAAATCCAAACAAATACTCATATTCATGAGTTTGTTCAAATAACTTTATTTGTTCTCCTATATATTTAAATCCTGTTAATACTTCTATTAGTTTAACATTATATTCTTTTGCAATAGCATCTGCTAAATTAGATGACACAATTGTCTTTATTAATGCTCCATTATTAGGAAGTAAATTCTTTTCTCTTTTTTGAGATAATTCATATTCTGCAATTAAAAGGCCTGACATATTTCCTGTAAAAGGCATATACTCACCTGTCTTTGAGTCTTTAGCATATACTCCTAATCTATCTGCATCAGGATCTGTTGCAAGTACAATATCTGCATCAACCTTATTTGCTAACTTTAGTGCTAATTCAAAAGCTTTTGCATCTTCTGGATTCGGATAACTTACAGTAGAAAAATTTCCATCTGGTAGTTCTTGTTCTGGTACTACATATACATTCTTAAATCCTAATCTTTTTAAAATTGTCTTAACCGGGATATTTCCTGTACCATGTAATGGAGTATAAACAATTTTCATATCTTTTCCACTTTTATTAATTACATCTTTATTCAAAACTAATTTTTCTAGTACGTCCATATATTCATTATCAATGTCTTCTCCAATTTCATTATATAATCCCTTATTTTTAGCATCTGTTTCATCTATATATTTAATTTCAGAATAACTTTTAACATTATTAACTTCTTCAATAATCTCTTTATCTTTTGGAGCAACAATTTGTGCACCGTCTTCCCAATACACTTTATATCCATTATATTCTGAAGGATTATGGCTTGCTGTAATAACAATTCCAGCAATACATCCCAATTGTCTAACTGCAAAAGATAATTCTGGAGTAGGTCTTAGTGTAGAAAATCGATAAGTCTTTATTCCATTTGCATTTAAACATAATGCTGCTTGCTTACTGAATTCAGGTGACATATTTCTTGAATCAAATGCTATTGCCACACCTTTGTCTTCTCCTCCCTGTTTCAAAATGTAATTTGCAAGCCCCTGAGTTGCTTTTGTAACAGTATATTTATTCATACGGTTTGTTCCTGCTCCCATAATTCCTCTTAATCCTGCTGTTCCAAATTCAAGATCTTTATAAAAACGATCTTTTATTTCTTCATCATCGTCTTTAATTTTTAATAATTCATTTTTAGTATCATTATCAAATAATTCATTATTTAACCATTCATTATATTTTTGTAAATAATCCATAATTTTTCTCTCCTTTTTACACAAAAGCTCCCTATCTATATAAAATTATATAAATAAGAAGCTCTTAAATTTATTAAATTATATTCCATAAAAATCTTTATATAATTTTCTTGCTGTTTCTGGGCTATCTACTCCTTCAGCATTTTTTACTGGTGCAAATTCTTCTTCTCTTTTTACTCTCATAATAGCCATATCATTTAAATATTCAAATGCATCAAAAATAAATGCCTCAAATTTGTATGCATTAGGTTTATCAGGAACAATTAATTTTCCATCTTCATTAATATATTTTGCCTTTTTAAAAGCACTATGATATGGTAATTTTCTTTCGCTAACATCTATAATTGCATTAATATTAAAAAGGTTGCATAATATATGAGATTCTCCATATAATAAATCTCCATTTTCATTTTTAGCCTCTGACATTTCCTCAGTAATTTCTGTATATTCGATTACACTTGGCTTTTCATTTCTTTTGCAAAATACTCCAACCTTTTCCTTTGGACCCGCTTTTACTACACTTTTACCTGCTGCTAATACATTTTTCTTTATGGCAAGTCCAATAAATACAGAATCTACCATTTTAGCTAATATGTTATCTACTCCTCCAATGAAAACCCATTGAACACCTTTTTTATTCATGTCTTCAATAACTCCATCTTTTCTCATAGATTCAAATACTCCACCATGTCCATCTGCAGCTTCTTTTATTAACCCATTTTCATCTAAAATAATTTTACCTTCTGTATTGCACATTGGCAATTGTCCTTGTTTAAAGAACATAATTTTATCTTTATCATATCCAAAATAATTATTATTTTCAAAAAACTCAGTGGTTTGTTTATTATTTTCTTCACTAGTCATAATATACCAAGGTACATAAACATTATACTTGTCTTTTGCTTCCTTTAAAGTATCGCATAAAATTTCAAAAATTGATTTATGAGAATCTAATCCCAAATCAAAAGTTCCTTTTGGCCCTTTATGTCCAAGTCTTGTTCCTTGCCCTCCTGCCATTGTAACAACAGCAAGTTTTCCACTTTTTATAATATTAGAACCTAATCTATCATATTCTTCTATCTCTGTTTTGTTCATTTTATCTTTTTCTACATAACTAATTGGCTCTATTTTATCATTTCCAAACTCGATTTTTTCTTGTGTTTTTCTATATAATTCATTCATTTGTTCAAAGTCAATTTTTTCAATTTGGTTTAATAACTTCGTTTTTTTATCTTCGTCTAACATATCATAAAAATTTAACAATTGACTTTGATTGTACTTATCAAGTTTGTTTTTTAATATTGAGTATGTTTCTTCCATATTAAACTCCTTTCATAATCAATTTATTTTTTTGAATATAATAATATATGGTTTCTATATTATAATAAATTTATTATTAAGTCAAATATAATCTATAAAATTATTGTATAGTTTTTATTATTTAATATTTTGATAATAAAAAACAAATATATAAAAATTAAAAAAGCAATTCTACAAAGTATTTAATTTATATATTCTAGATTATA
>USCV01000068.1 GCA_900553225.1 uncultured Clostridium sp.
GATTACAAAAAATAGAGGCAGACTCAAAAAAAATTTCAAATATAAAATACATAGATAAATCAAAATTAGAAAAAGAAGAAAAAGAAACATATAAAGAATTAGGCGAAAATATTATAAAAGAGGGAAAATATGCTGTTGTTACAATGGCAGGAGGACAAGGAACAAGACTTGGACATAAAGGACCAAAGGGAACTTTTAAAGTAAGTGTTAACGGACAAGAAAAGTACTTATTCCAAATTATCGTAGAATCATTGCAAAAAGCTATAGAAGAATATGGAGTAGCAATTAAGTGGTATATAATGGTTAGTAGTGAAAATGAAAAAGACACAAAAACATTTTTGAAAGAACATAACTATTTTGGATATCCAGAAGAGAAAGTTAAGTTTTTTGTTCAAGGAAATCTGCCACTAATAGATACGAATGGGCAATTTATAATAGATAAAAATAAATTAATAAAAGAAGCTTCTGATGGAAATGGAAGTATTTATGAATCATTAAAAAGATGCAAAATTTTAGATGACATGAAACAAAGCGGAATTGAGTGGATTTTTGTAGGTGGAGTAGATAACATATTACTTAAAATTATAGATCCAATTTTAACAGGAATAACAATTAAAGAAAATAATATTATAGCATCTAAATCAGTAGTAAAAAAAGATCCAAGGGAAAGAGTTGGCGTATTTTGCAAAATAGATGGAAAACCAGGAGTAATTGAATATACTGAATTACCAGAAAAAATGGCCGTTATGAGAGATGAAAAAGGAGAATTAATTTATGGAGAGGTAAATATATTAAGCCATTTATACTCTATAAAAGCTTTAGAGCAATTAGCAGATGTAAAATTACCATATCATGTAGCTTTTAAAAAGGCTAATTTCTTAGATGAAAATGAAAAATTCGTTGAAGTAAGTGAGCCTAATGCATATAAATTTGAATCATTTATCTTTGATGCATTTAAAAATTATGAAGATATGAGTATATTAAGAGTTAAAAGGGAAGACGAATTTGCACCTATAAAAAATGCAACTGGTTCAGATAGTCCTGAAACTGCTATAAAATTATATGAAGATTTTCAAATTAGAAATAAATAAAAAATAAGCAATATAGTTTTTACATAAAATTATATTGCTTATTTTTGTTTGTTTATTTAATTTTTTAAGCTATCTTGTTCCATTTTATTTTTTATAAATTCTTTTGTAGCATCCAAAGATTTTAGTTCGATTTCATAGTTTGGATTTATATCATCTGAAATTACAATGTTCTTTTGTTTACATACATTTCTTATTACTGCTTCTGCAAACCAAGGGTTTTTTACAAATACAGGACCTAAACAATTTGTGAAAAATATATTTTCTTTTTTTGCTCCTTCGTTGCTATTTCCGATGTTTCCATAACCGTATTTTATTGTGCCTAATGGTTTTTCGTCTTTTAGGTTAATATCAACCATTTGAATTTGAGAACCAACTATTTCGGTTCCATCTTCTAATGTAAAGAAAATATCATCTCCAATTACCATATCTCGCTGAGTATAATCAATATCAAAAATTTTCAATCCTTCAAATGAAGAACCATCTAATAAGGTAATATTATTTCCTAAAAGGGCAGAAGTTGTACCTGTTACAATTATTGTCTTTTTATCTTCAATATATTTTTTTAAGCCATCTTGCTGACTATTTAAAGACTTTAATATTGTAGGAATTACTTTTAGCTCACCAGCATTAAATAGTAAAATATCATATTTTTCAAAGTCGATTTCAGTTTCAACATCATCAATTCTTTCTAAATTTAAATTTACATCTAGTAAATCTGCCACGTGTTTAAAAGCCTGTGCATTACCACGTTCACCGTGTAAATTAAGAATATCTGGATACATCCATGCTAAATTAATTTCATTATTCATTATTTCTCATCACCTTTCTGAAAAAATGCTTTAATTTTCTTATATGGTTTCATTCCTGTAATTATATAAATATTATCTGTTTTTAACTCATCTAATGTTTCAAATATCGTATCAAAATCGTCTTCGACGTTATATATTTTAAGTTTTTCAATTGGTGCACCATCATAAATCATACGATTTGCACAATCATAACAAACTGTTCTAGAAAAAGATACAAATTGCTCTACATTTGATTCTACAACACCTTTAAAATTACAATCGAAGAAATAGAATGTATTTGTGTAAGCTGGTGGAAAGTCTTTTATTTCATATAATCCCATAAATACAGCTTTTGGAGTTTTATCTCTTGCAACTGTATCTAATGCATTTTGAAGTGTTTCTGGGTTTTCTTGTTTTATTCTTAAATAATGTATTGTTTTATCATTATAAATATAAGTTTCTCTTCTATCTGCTGGATTTACAAAAGTTGCAAAACCTTTTTGAATATCATCATATTTTATATTAAATTTTTTGCATATAGCAATACATAAAGCATAGTTGTAAAGATAAAAAGGATTAATATATGAAACTACATAAGATTTATTATCACATTCAAAGGTATGATTTTCA
This sequence comes from uncultured Clostridium sp., assembly GCA_900553225.1. Classification (GTDB taxonomy): domain Bacteria; phylum Bacillota; class Clostridia; order TANB77; family CAG-508; genus CAG-492. The sequence continues at coordinate 2,510 of USCV01000068.1, forward strand.
TAGTCTACATTTTTTATTACAACATTTGGGTTTTCTATACTTTCATATGAACAGTGTGTACATTTAAATTTACCGATATTATCTATATTATAGTATTCGTAATTGATTTTATGATTACATTTTGGACATGGAAGAGTTACTGTATAAAAATCATTTTTTTCAAATGTTTTTGAATTTCTTTCCAAACTGTAATATACCACTTTTCCAGCAAAATCCTCTAATGCTCTACTTCTAGGTTCTTCATTATTTACAAAAAGAGTCATATCTGTATTTATTGTAGAAGAGAACATTTTATATATAAAGTCTGGATCACCATTTCTTTGGGCTTGATCTTTTTGAAGATTGCTAATACATAAATTAATTGCAGGTAAAACTTTATATATATGTCTAAGGCTACGCTCATCTATTTCTAAAACCAAGAATTCTTTTTGGAACTTTCCAAACATACTTGAATTTTTAATTAAAGTAGTAGCAACACCACTCATCATATTGGCACCTTCAGTGTTAGTAGCAACGCTTTTTCCAGCAGATTTTAGTGTATGTGCTATTAAATTTGTTGTTGTAGATTTGCCATTAGTACCAGTAACAAAAATTGTTTTATTAAAATCTACATTTGAAAAATATTTTACGAAATCTTTTTGAATGCTAATTGCAACTTTACCAGAAATCATAGATCCTTTTTTCTTTAATATTTTTCCAAGTAATAGTGTTATTTTAGATGCCCAAAGGGCAAAGATAAATTTTAATTTTTTCATTATTAACTCCATTTCTGTTATTTTATAATTTAAAAATTAGTTAGTTATTTCAGAAAAATGTAAATTATAAAAAACTTGTTTTATATTTTTTTATAACGTATGATTATTCATAAATTCTTTTTATGCTAGTATCAATAAATGTGGGACGTACATCAAAATATATATCATCATTTTCTTTTAAATTTGTACCTGTTATATCAATTACAACATCGTGCATTCCAATTTGTCCTAATACTTTTAATTTTTGACCATTTATATTTAGAAAAATAGCATTATCTTTAAATAAACTTTTTATATCTAAAAATACCTTTTTTAATTTACTTAAGAATTTAAATCTTTGGTCTTCTAAAGTAATTCCAATACCATCAAAATATCCTGTTGGAAGAATTGCAACTTTAACTTGTTTTTTTACAATATACGAATTACCATAACCAATAAAATCGCCTTTATTTAATTCTTTAATTCTTGTTATTTTTGTATGAAATTTACTTACCTTTTTTAAACCACTTTGTGGACCTGATGCATAACCAGAAAATGCAGAACCAATTCTTGCAGCATTTAAATGCATATTAGGATATTTAAAAAATCCTGAAGAATTACATATGTGTTTAAGTTTAAACTCTATACCTTTTTCTTCTAAGTTTTTTACTGTCTCGTTAAATCTTTCAAATTGTTTATTACTCCACGAACTATCGCTTGCTAGGGAGTTCGAAAAATGAGAAAATATTCCTTCAAAATTAATAAAATCGCATTTTTTTATAATTTGAGATGTTTTATCATTCTCTAAATAATTAAATCCATAGCGGGATAAGCCAGTGTCTATTTTTATATGTGCAGTTATTTCTTTATTTTCTTTTTTTGCAATTTCATTTGCAATTTGCGCTGAATTTTGAGAATCTATTGTAAGTATAATATTATTATCTATTAATAATTTTACTGTATCTTTATCTGAAAAAGGAGTTAAAATCATCAATTTTTCATTTATTCCAGCTTGTCTTAAAGTTATAGCTTCTTGAACCGAAGCAACTGCAAAAAACGTTATGCCATTTTTAGACAAAAAATTAGTAAGTTCTACAATACCAAGACCATATGCATTTCCTTTTACTACTGCAATGATTGTGTAATTATCTTTAGATACATTTTCTATTATTTTATTAATATTATATAACAGATTATCTGTGTTAATTATTAGTTCGTTCATGTACTCACACACCTTACTTTTAATTTTTATAAATTGCATTTAAATTATAACATATAAAGAAAATATTACAACATTTGACTAAAAATTTTTATTCAGAAATAAATATAATT
>USCV01000069.1 GCA_900553225.1 uncultured Clostridium sp.
CCGGAGAAATGCAGAAAAGTCTTTCTATTAAAATGTATCACCGGATTGAAATACAAAGAAATAGCTGAAATATCCAATATATCGGTCAATACCGTAAAATATCATCTGGGGGAGGCTTTCCGGATCATGAAAGAGGAGTTAAAACACCTGACCTTTATTTTTTTTCTATTTTTTTAAGTTCATAATCATTCATATTACTAATACTATAACCTGATGTATAAAAATAATAATCCATTTTATATTTTTTACATAATTTTGATACTTCCATACACAATATTTGTGCTTTTATTTTTTTATTATCTTCTTTATTATTTTCATATTTCATATAATATCTATTTTCTAGTTCTTCTTCAATATTAAAACCAATGTTTTTGCATAACTTCATTAAAATATTATTTGACTTGTCCACCCATAAAAATATTGGTTTATAATTACTTTTTATTATTTCTTTCATTGCATATGTCCCAATACCTCTATTCCTAGATTCATTCATAATATAGATATGTTCTATTATTTTTGCTTCTCCATAGTCTGCAATAGATATAAACCCAACTTTTTGGCAATTTTCTAATATAACCTTATAATCAGCTAGATTTGCTCTTATTTGTTCTTCTGCTTCTAATACAGTTTTTTCGAGTTCATTTTTATTCATTTTTAAAGTTTCTTCATTATTTAAAATAATATCTAACTTCATATCTAATAATAAGTCAACATCATTTTCTTCTGCATCTACAATTTCAATTTTATCCATTTTACCATCTCTCTTTTATATTTTTAGTATCAAAATACTTGTATTATAAGGTGCTCCTTTATATTTGATAGCTTTTTTACATTTTAAACTATAAAAATCTATATGTAAAGATTTATTTTTAGAAGGTTACATAAATAGCTACTTTATAATGGTAAATTTTAATAATTTCTAGACATCTATTCATATTCATGTTATAATTATTTAAATTCCCTGTGAATTTTTATTGTTCGAATTTACACCAACTATCAATTTAATTTAAGGAGTGTATCATAATGGAAAAAAAACCAGAACGTAGTATTGTAACTTTTGACTATACTAAATTCCAAGAAGCTGTTTTTAGTGAAATAAGCTCCCAGAATCCAAAAAGTCCTTCTAAGAAGACTATTGATGAGCGTTTGGGCTTTGCCAAAGGGATGAAATTTGCCTTTGAAACAATTGTAAGGCTCTCAAAAGAATACGACGAGTCAATTTTAAACTTAGATGATCCAAAAATCAAAGAAGCAATTGCCGTTCTTCAGAAATATTCCGTTTAATCACAAAAAGGGTGTCCTGTAATAGGATCCCTTTTTATTATCTAATATTTACTTAGCAATAAATTTACAAACTAAATTACTAATTTCAGTAGGGTTTTCTATGCTTAATCCCTCAATTAATCTTGCTTGTGCATATAATATTTTTGTATATTCTTTCAAATCTTCCTTATTTTGTGTAAATAATTTTTTTATTTTTTCTGCAATTGGATGATCTGCATTTATTTCTAGTATTGTCTGTGCCTTAATTTGTTGATTGTTTGGCATAGAGTTTAAAACTTTTTCCATTTCTACTGAAATTGCTCCTTCACTTGTTAAACATACAGGATGATTTTTTAGTTTATGTGTGAATCTAACATCTTGTACTTCGCTTGCTAATGCTTCTTTCATCGTATTAAACATATCTTTGTTTTCTTCATTAACTTTTTTTAAGTTTTCCTTTTCTTCTTCTGTATCAAGGTCAATACTGTTTGCACATACATTAACAAATTTCTTTCCTTCATATTCCATAAGTACTTGTAATACAAATTCATCTACCTGATCTGTTAAATATAATATTTCATAACCTTTTTCCTTAACTCCTTCAACTTGTGGCAATAATTCAATTTTATTTATTGTTTCTCCACATGCATAGTAAATTTCTTTTTGATTTTCATCCATTCTTGAAACATATTCTGCAAGTGTTACTAATTTATCTTCATTTGATGAATAAAACATAAGAAGATCTTTTAAATTATCTTTGTTCAATCCAAAATCATTATATGTGCCATACTTCAATTGAACACCAAAAACATTAAAGAATTTTTCATAAGCTTCACGGTCATTTTTTAGCATATTTTGTAATTCATTTTTTATTTTATTTTCAATGTTCTTTGCAATTACCCTTAATTGTCTATCTTGCTGAAGCATTTCTCTTGATATATTTAGTGATAAATCTTGACTGTCTACTAGCCCTTTTACAAAAGCAAAATAATCTGGTAATAAATCGCTACATTTGTCCATAATAAGCACACCATTTGAGTATAATTGTAGACCTTTTTGATATTCTTTTGTATAATAATCAAATGGTAAATGTGAAGGAATATATAGTAATGCAGTATAGCTATACTGTCCTTCTACTGTAGTAGAAATAACCTTTGCGGGCTTTTCATAATCCGAAAATTTTTCTTGGTAAAAATGATCATAATCTTCCTCAGATACCTCTGACTTCTTTTTCTTCCATATTGGTATTTGACTATTTAAAATTTCTGTTTCCACTACTTTTTCATATTCATTTTCCGTATTTTCTTTTTTCTTATTATGTTCTACATCCATTTTTATTGGAAAACGAATATAGTCTGAATATTTTTTTACCATTTCCTTTATTTTATATTCATCTAAAAATTCGCTATAATTTTCTTCTTCTTGATCTTGCTTTATTTTTAGAATAATTTTTGTTCCTACTTCTTCTTTTTCACATGGCTTAATTGTGTATCCATCTGCTCCTGTTGAAGTCCAACAATATGCTTCATTACTGTCTACCGACTTAGATTCAACAATTACTTCATCACTTACCATAAATGCAGAATAAAATCCCACACCAAATTGACCTATTATGTTTGTATCTTCTCTTTTTTCATTTTCTTCTTTAAATCTAAAAGAATCACTTTTAGCAATTGTTCCTAGATTTGTTTCTAGCTCTTCTTTTGTCATTCCACATCCATTATCTTCAATTGTTAATGTACGTTTTTCTTTATTGGCTTCAATTTTTATTTCTAGTTCATCAAAATTCACTTTAATGTTTTTATCTGTTAAAGAACGGTAATGCAGCTTGTCTAATGCATCACTAGCATTTGATATTAGTTCTCTTAAAAAAATTTCTTTGTTAGTATAAATTGAATTAATCATTAAGTCTAATAATCTCTTAGATTCTGCTTTAAACTGTTTTTTCTCCATATAAATTCCTTCTTTCTTTTTGGCTCTTTTTGCATTATATACCTCTTATTTAGCAGTGTCAAGTGCAGAGTGCTAAACAAGTTTAAATATTTATTATTCAATCATACTTGCCATTTGAACATCCATTTTATTAATTAATTTTGCACATTTAACTAGTTCTTGTGACATCTTTTGGCTTATTTTTTTATTAGTTTTATATTTTATATCATGCTCCAAACTTGCCCAAAAATCCATTGCCATTGTTCTTACTTGAATTTCAACTTTTATGTGAATTATTTTTCCAGCAATATTTACAGGAACTTCAATTATCAAATGATAACTAGAGTATCCACTTTTCTTTGGATTAGTTACATAGTCCTTTTCTTTTAAAATCTTAAAATCCGGATATGTTTTAATCATATTTACAACTGAAAAAATATCATCTTTTAATGGACAAATTATTCTAAGTCCTGCAATATCATTTATTTCTTCAATTAAACTTTGATAATCCATACGGCATTTCTTCTCTTGCATTTTCTTTATAATGCTATCTGGCTTTTTTATCCTTGTTGTTACATGATCAATTAATGTATAGTTATATAAATATTTAAATTCATCTTTTAAAATATCTACTCTTGTTTCTACTTCCTTTAATGCCGATGAATATAAAAACATTAACTTCTCAAAAGTATCACTTTTCACCTCTAAATTTTTACCTTCTAATGATAATGTATCTTGTTTTAATAAACTATTTTCTGATTTCATATAGTCTCCTTTTTTACTTTATTATAATTAATTTCAATTTTACTTATTTTTTATTCTTTTCCAATTTACCTCCTTATTTAAAATTATAATTATTTTATCC
>USCV01000070.1 GCA_900553225.1 uncultured Clostridium sp.
TTGTTGTTGTTCCACTACCTTTTGTTATTTCTATTTTTCCTGTGCTTACATCTAACTCTTCATTGTATTTGTAATTTGTTTTTGGTGTCTGCGCTATTTTTACTGCTGTTACCTGATCTTCTACAGATACATTATATGTTGTCGTTTTTGTTATTCCATTTTCTGTATAACTTACTGTTAATGGCAATGCTTTATTTTCTTTGCTTGAATTAAATCCTGTTACCATATTACCTGTAATTGCTTTTATTTCTGGGTTTCCAACCGCTCTTGATATTTTTATTTCGCCATTTGTAACATCCAATGAATCATTTACATTATATTTTGTCTTTGTTGGTATTGTATGCATTGTTATTGATTTTATATCATTAATTATTGTTATTGGATAATTTACAGTTTTTGTTGCTTCATCTTCTGTATATGATATTTTTAATGTTTTTGAATCTTTGTTATCAACAAAGATTGTTACATCTGGACTCATGTTTACAGCACTTCCATCATTTTCCGTAATCATATCAGCTGTCATTGTTACATTTCTTGTTGTTCCATCAGCATATGTTACCAATATTTTTCCACCTGTTAAATCTAGTTTTGAACCATAATTATACTGCATTTTACTTGGTGGCGTTATTTCTATTGATTGTGCTTCATTATCTACATTTACTGTAAATGTTTTTGTAATTGTATCTGTTAGAGTGTTTCCATCTGACAATGTGTATTTAGCATTATATTTAACTGTTATTGTTTGTGTTCCTAGTTTTGTTGCACTATATCCACTAACCATGTCTGTTGTTAGACTTGTATTTGTCATATTTCCTGATTTCCATGTAAAGTTTAGTTTTCCTCCTTTTAAGTCTAGTGCTTCTCCATATTTGTATGATGTTTTGCTAGGTTTTACTAATGTTGAATTTGAAATATAATTATATGCCTCTACATCTATTGTATTACTTGCTGTTGCTGTTCCTAGTTTAACTGTTAAGTGTTGTTTACTTCCTGTAGTTGATGGATTATATGTAGATACTGTAACACTTCCATCTGGAAGATTGATGTTTGCTTTTCCTCCACTTCCTAGCGTAACTTGTACAACCGCTCCTGTTAAATCTAAGTTTTCTCCTTGTTTATATACTGTTTTTGTTGGTTGCTTTGTTAGCGCTATACTTGATATTGTATCATTTACCGCTACAGATTGTGTTGTTGTTTTTCCTTCATATGTGAATGTTATTTTTTGAATTCCTCTAATTGGAACTGTTCCTTCTGCAGATGTTTTTGTAAAGTTTGCCGAATTAACATTTGCTGTTGTTTCACTTTTTGTTACTCCACTACTTGAAGGTGTTAAATTTACTGTTGCTCCACTTTTTTTAGTTGCCTTTAACGCTAGACCAGTAAAATCAAATGTTTCGCCATGATTATATTCTACTTTATTCATTGGCGTTGTTACTGCTAAAGATTTAACTGGGTCTGTTACGTTTAGTTTTAGCGTTGTTGTTTTTTCTTTGTAACTTATTGTTATTGTTTGATTATTTACATCAGCTTTTCCTGTTGATGGTTTTGTGATTTTTACATTTGAGTCTGTCATACTAATATCTTCTATTGAATTATCATCATATGTTACCTTTAGTACTCCTCCTGCTAAATTTATTGTGTCACCGTGTTCATATGTTGTTTTGCTTGGATTTGTTTTTACTGATATTGAACTTACTGTTTTTTCTCTTTCTGCAAATCCTTCTGTTGCTAAATATTTTGTATTTGTTATATATGTTGGAGTCGTTCCATCTACATCTTGTGCAATTCTTTGTTTATATCCTGTTTGTGAAGATGCTGTTGGCTTTAGTGAAATCATATCTGATGTTATTTCCTTACTTCCATCTAACTTCCATTGTGACGAGTCTAATAAATAGAAATATACTTTAAATATGCTTAACTCTGAGCCAAAACTAGCACTTGAATCCCCATCATCTTTTGCACACCACCAATCTGTGGTTGTACCTAACATTCTTATACTTCCATCACTTACAGTTTTTGTTTGGAATGTAAAACAGTCAGAGTTTGTCTCTGTTATTCTTGCTACTGATGTGTTTGCTGCTCCTGTATCTTTTCTTGCTGTTCCAAACTTGCTAGTATCATATTTTAAAGACATATCAAATGATCCTATATATGTATCTGCAATTGCTGCATATTCTACATAAAAGACATAGTTTCCACTTGTACTTTTTGTAATATTAGATACTCTTAATACATTGTATTTATCTTGTCCATCTTGCTTATATGCTGCAAAATTAAAACATGGTAAAAATACATTAAATAGTAACATTACAACTAAAATAGTGGATAATATTTTTGTAATTTTTATTTTTTCCATTTTTTCCTCCTCTACTCTTTATAATCTATTATTTTTATTGTTTGGTCTGTATTTGTTACAGCATATTGTAAAGATTCTAGTCCTATTGAGCCATATTGTACTATATCGTATTTAGATTCGTATCCATCTTCGCCCTCGCTTATATCCATATGATCAACAAGCTCTTGTATGTCCTCTAGACCTATTACTCCGATCTCTGTTCATGTCGCCAGCTGTAAGTACTTTATTTTCTAGGTCTATAACATTGTTTTCTGTAACCTCTATGTTTTTTATTACACAATCTAAAAATCCTTTTTTATCTATTTGTAAATCATATGTCCCTGGAATTACATATATTTTATAACTTCCATCCACATTGCTTTGTTCATATTGGTCTTTTTCTATCTGGTCTAAATCATTATATGTTTTTGGATTTTCATATATTTCCCCAAATATGTCTTTTAGCTCATCCCAGTTAAATTTTCCAGTTTTGTATACGTTTAAGTCTGTTGTTTTATCTATATCAGGATTTTCGTTTTCTTCCACTGTATCATACTTTATGTTTCCTTTTATTATTCCATATGGTCTATGTATAGTTACTCTATATGTTTCTTGCGTTTTTCCATCTTCTGCAGTAACTATTACTTCCATCAAAGTATCTGGTTCTCCTAATTTATTTAATGTAACAGGCATCTTTATTTTGTCTAATAATTCTTTTTCTTCATATATAATTTGACCATCAGTTTCATATGTTAATTTTCCATTTTCATCTCTTTTTGGTACTTTCAATTTCATACTACTTTTTTCGTCCGATAGTTCTGCTTCTATATTCATTTCGTTTATATATTCATTTAATTCTAATGTATATTCTTTATTTTGCTTATCAAATATGGGTATTAATTCATATTCCTTATACGTGGATTTTATTGGCTCTTCTGCATTTCTTGTTCCACTACTTAATATCATATTATTCAGTAGTGCATCACTTGACGCAGTTTTGTTTGTGAATATGAATGTACTTTGTTCCTCATAGCTATCTTGTATATTTACATTTATTTTTATTCCTGTTGTTGGGCTTGTTGTGCTGTCTTCTATTAGTCTAAAGTTACTTATATCTAGTGTATCTGTTTTCATATTAAAACTCATTTTTCCTAATAATACACTTTTCCCTGAACTTATTAATGTCATATTTTTTATATTTTCACTATCTTCTACTGGTGGAGCAAATGATATTATCATTCTTATTCCAGTTATGTTTCCCGCTGAATAAGGAATAGTAATTAAATCTAATTTTCCCTCAAATTCGCTTTCGAAAGCAAAATATTCATTTGCATCATCTGTTTCGACATTTGTTATCAAATTAGATGGCACATAATTTGAACTGTCATATGCAAGCCTTGCATCGAAACCTTTAAAATCTATGTCATTGGCCCACAATTCAAATATTAATTGCTTTCCGTTGTCTTGTGCTTCTTTAACTTCAACTGCTCTCATCTCTAAACACTGACTGTCATTTGGTTTCAGAGTAGTGGCTTGGGATATATTTGTATTTATAATAATCAATGTCAAAAATACTATTACCGCAATTAAAACTTTTACAAATTGTGTATTTATTTTTTTTATATTTTTAAATTTCAATTCACTACTCCCCTTTCTCAAATTCTTTGCTTATACTTTCATTATATTTTATATACTTTTA
>USCV01000071.1 GCA_900553225.1 uncultured Clostridium sp.
GAGGATTAGAAATAGTAAAAGTTGCAATAACAGCAATTGAATATGATGAAGACACAAAGAAATTATTAAGCGATGTAAAAAAAGCAGATGCATTATCAGGTGCAAGAGGAAATTCATTTATGCAACAATCAGTTGCTCGTGGTTTTCAAGCTGCTGGCGAAAATGGTGGAGGAGCAGGAATGGCATTTATGGGAATGGGCATGAATGCTGCTGGAAATGTTATGGGAGGATTTCAACAACCAGTTAATCAACAACCTCAACAACAAACACAGCCACAAGAAGATCCTTATGAAAAATTAGCAAAATTAAAAAAATTATTAGACGATGGAGTTATTTCTCAAGAAGAATTTGATGAAGCAAAGAAAAAACTTTTGGGGGTTTAATATATGGACGAAAATGAAAAAGTAATGGAAAACCAAGAAGAAACAGCTCAAGTACAAGAAACCAATAACGCAACTGTTATAAAAACAGATGCAGATGCAAAAGATGGACAAAACAAATGCCCTAAATGTGGAGCAACAGATATTTCTTTGAATTCAAAAAATGGGAAATTAAGATGTAATTTTTGTAGACACGAATTTGAACCAGAAAAACTAGACGCAATGGAAAAAGATATAAGCAAACTAGAAGGAGAAATAGTTGGTTCAGGTGCTACAAATATAATAGCAGATACAAATGACATGGTAACATTTAAGTGTAGTAGCTGTGGTGCAGAGGTAGTAGTAGATACTGCCAAAGCAACACAAGCTAGATGTCACTGGTGTAGGAACACATTATCTGTAAATCAACAAATACCAAATGGTGCAGTACCAGATACAGTATTGCCATTTAGTGTTCCTAAAAAAGAAGCAAAAGAAGCAATAGAAAAATTTGTTGGTAAAAGAAAATTCTTTGCACATCCAATGTTTAGAAAAGAATTTACAACAGACAACGTAATGGGAGTATATTTGCCATATATGATAGTTGATGCAAATACACATGCAAATTTAAAAGGACAAGGAGAACATGAAACAAGAAGATGGACAGAAAAAAATGGGGATAGTTATGATACATACTATGATGCAGACTTATATGATGTAGAAAGAGAATTTGATTTAACAATAGAAGGATTAACCGTAGAATCAAGTAAAGATAAATTAGACACAGGAGCTAGAGATAAAACAAATAATATTATCAATTCAATAATGCCTTTTGACACAGAAAACTGTGTAAAATGGGATGCAAATTATATAAAAGGATATACATCAGAAAAAAGAGATACTAATGTAGAAGAATTAAAAGGTTTAGTTCAAGAGCAATCAAAAGATATAGCAAGATTTGCAGCTAATAAAACTTTGAAATTTTATGACCGTGGTGTTAGATGGGATTTTGAAAATTTAGAAGTGAAAGGACAACAATGGAAATCCGCATATTTACCAGTATGGCTTTACAGCTATCAACAAAAAAAAGGAAATAAGAGTTTACTTCATTATGTAGCTGTAAATGCAAGAACAAAGGAAACAATGGGAAGTGTTCCAATACATATGCCAAAACTTGTATTGATTTCAGCACTAGTTGAAATATTAGGTATAATTGCAATGATATTCACAAAAACAGATGATAATAATTGGCCATGGCTATTTTTATTAAGTGGTATTATATATTTTTGGATAATGCATTCAAGATATAGAAATAGTGGTGCAAGACATTGCCACGAAACAGAAACAAAAACAAATATGACAAATTTAAGAGAATATGATAAATTTGTTACAAAAAGAAAAAGACTTGATAATTCAACAATGGAAGGTGCAAATAACACAAGAATTACCGGAAATTCAAATAAACTAGATTTCAAAGAATTTATAAAAGAATAAAACTTAAAAGCTGACATAAAACAAAAAAATAAATTTAAAAGGAGGAATTTTATGGGATTATTTTCAAAAGAAGAATGTTATTTCTGTAACAAAAAAGTAGGAATGCTATCAAGAAAAAAACTAAGAGATAAGAAATATATATGCAAAGACTGTGAAAAAAACTGTAGTGCATTTATAGATATTTCAAAATTTGATTCAGAATATGCAAAGCAACACTTTGAATACATGAAAAAGCAAGATATTTTATACAAACAAGCTTTCGAACCATTAAGCAAAGAAGAAAAACTTAGAACATTTTATCAATTTAGCGGTATAGTTTTTGCAGATAGTATAGCAATGTTTGAGGTGATTACTCCAAAAACAGAAAAGAAAAATTTTAAAGAGTTATTCAGATATGATCAAATAAAAGATTATGAAATCTATTCTAGTTTAAACAATCAAGAAGGTGGAAAAAAATATTCAGAAGTTGGTGTTCAAATAAACTTATATTGTAAAAATGGAATAGACAGTGTCGGAATGACAGAACAAGAAAAAGCAATGGCTCATCCCTATGTAGAAACGATAAAAATTTGTTATGGAAAAAATGTTAATAGCGATTTATGTGTAAAAGATCCAATAAACCATTTAGATGAAATCTTTTTAAGAGAGCCAAGATTTAAATCATTTGCAAGAGGAATAAAAGAATCATTTACAGGAACAGAAACAGAAAGAAGAAATATGAAACAAAGTGCAGACGCCATAAAAGCACTTGGAGGACTTGCAAAAGCTAAGTTAAGTGGAGATGAGAGCAGTATGGAAGCAGCAAAGGCAAATATGAAAGATACAATTGCTAGCACAGTAAATTTAGCAAGTGGAAATCGACTTAAATATAAAGAAATAGCAGATTCCGTTGAAAAAAGAGTTTGGAATGAACAATAAAGGGGAAAGTATAATATGGCTAAAAAAATGAAAATTGTAATATATATAATAGGTTGTTATTTTTTCAGTTTCTCTAATAGCAAAAGCACTAGAGCAAGACAGTAAAAACATGACAGGTGGAATGATATTCATAATTATAGTACTTATAATTATAGGAATAATCCTATTTAGAACCAACATAAAAAAATTAATTGATAAAATTAAAAATAAAACAAGCAAATGAAAGGAGAATGGTTTTATGAAAAATAAAACAAAATATTTAGTAGCAATATTATTAATGCTAGTTAGTTTTCTACTAATTGGAGCTACTAATGTAAATGCTAAAACAGTCACAGTAGAGAATGAGGAAGAACTAATTAATGCATCAAAAGGAATTGATTCTGAAATAAATGAAATTAAATTAGCAAAAGATATTACTTTAACAAAGTTCCTAAATTTTTATGTTGTAAATGACATTACTCTTGAATTAAATGGGCAAACATTAGATATAGGTTTCCATGGTCTTTCATTTAATTATGGACAGTCTGATTATGATGAATCAAATAACGATTACTATTATAACTTTAATAGTAAATTAACTATTAAGGATAGTAGTAGTAGTAAAACTGGTAAGATTCTTTCAAGACAAAATATTTTCTTTAATTATTATGATACTAATCATGATGAAGAAATAAAAAAATTTGGACTAACTATTGATGGTGGATATTATGAAATGATTAGTTCAAGTCCTAATTTCTTTGAATTCTTTTCTAGAGATTACTATACAAATGGTAAAAATCTTACTGTTGATGTAAATATAAAAGATGCTGTATTTAAATTAAATGATGGTATGTATCTTTTTGGTACTATATCAAATTCTGCTTCGGACATTAAATTAAACTTTAATTTTGAATCATTGAAAGTGCTAGGACTTACAAGTAAATTAGGTAGTTTAAAATTGGGTGAAATGAAATTAGATGAGGTAATTGATCCTAATTCTAAGGCATATTTCCAAGAACTACCTTATACAACAGGGGCTCCAGTTTTAACTGAAAAAGATAGAAATACTTTGGTTGAAGATTTCTATGCAACAGGAGGAAGCGATCCTTACATTATTATAAAAAAAGTTAATGGCTTTGAAATAAATAATGTAGCAATAAATGAAACTTATAAGGAAACACCTAGTCTTAATAGTATATCAATTAAAAAT
>USCV01000072.1 GCA_900553225.1 uncultured Clostridium sp.
TGTTTTGTAACTTCTCTTAATTCCATACTTCAATCCTCCATATAAATTACTATTTATCACTTTCTTCTAATAACTTTTCAAAGTAATCTTTATCTATAAATGAACCGTTTTTCATTCTTTCTTTATCTAAAACGTAACCTTGAATAGTAAATGTTTTTAAAATATTTGTAGCCCATCTTCTAAATTGTGTAGCTCTTATTGAATTTACTCTTTATCCAACGGAAATAATTGCATCTAGATTATAATATTCTGTTTGATACTTCTTACCATCAGCAGCAGTATGTTCCATTTTGGAACATACTGAATTTTTGTCTAATTCCTTATCTTCAAATATATTTAATAAATGCTTTGTGATAGCAGGTCTTTGGACATCAAATAATTCAGCAATTGCTTTTTGTGTCATCCATAAAGTTTCATTTTCATATTTTACCTGTATACCTTTATCTTTTTCTTGAAGTTTAAATGTTATAAACTCTTCTGTGCTACTTCTTATAATTAAATCTTTTGCCATTTTTATCATCTCCTTAAACTTAATTTTTAATTAGAATATGCTTTTTTTCATAGGCACTGTATAGCTCTATTGCGCCTAAATATAAGGCTTTATTTAAGTTTTAGGACACACACACATTCAACGTGTTTCGTATATCTATCGTTGATACCTTAATCTAGCCTCGTTTATTGATTGTAGATATGTATTTTAATTTTAAATTTTATAAATCAATTTTTTTCGTGGTATAAAATTTTACTTTAAAAATAAATTAATATATTTTTCAAAAGCAAAAATTTGATTTCGGCTATTTCCTGTTGTCTCAATTATGATTTTTTAGCTAATAATGCATTAACTATTCCATTTATCGTCATTAATTTTACTCCTGTAATTTTAGACGTTTTATTTCTAGTTATGTATTAATCATTTCTAACCCGCCTTCAATTTTAATTAATGTAATTTATTTAAAATCATTTTTCAATATCATTGCTGCACCCAATTCTTCATTAGGTCTTGAAACAAACCCAAACTTTTTGTAAAAATCTTCTTTTTCCTTACTTGCACCTAAATATGTTCTTATGTTTGGATTTATTTTTTTATATTCTTCTACTTTTTTTAATAATTCTACCATTATGTTTGTCCCTATTTTCTTCCCCTGATATTCCAGAATTACCATAATATCTTGAATGTATAAAAAAATGGTTTTATCCCCTATAATTCTTCCATATCCTATCAATCTACCGCCATCATACGCACATAAAGAATATAATGTATTTTCTAATGCCTGTTTTATAATTTTCTCACTTCTCATTCCCCAGCCAACACTATCAGTTAATCTATTATATTCCTTTGCTTCCGGCTTTTTATTTATATATTTTATCTTCATCTTTGAATCTCTTCTTTCCTTTTTATTATATACTATATTTTCAATATAGTCATAAATATCACTTAAATGTTTTGTAATTTTATTTCCTACTAAACTACAAGTTTTCCTCATATTATCAAATTCATTTGAGCATATATCTATTTCATTTTCTGAAATTTCAAAATTCATTTGATTTCCATCTATATAATGTTGCTCTTCATAATAAAAAATCTCTTTTTGTATCTCTACTAAAAACATCTTATTAACAGCATAATTTCCTTCTTTCGCTTCTTTATATTGTTTGAAATGAAATGCCTTTTCTCTTATTTTATCTATTTTGTCATTATATATATAATAAAATAGCTCATAATATAGTTTATGCTTTTCTTTATCTTTAAAATCAAATAAAAATTTCAATTCATCATAGTATTTCCAAAACTCGTTATAATCTCCATCTGCTATTTCTATATATGTATCTATTATTTGTTCAAACTTTTTCTTTTGTTCTATATCATATTTTTCTTTATTGTCATTATATGATAAAATAAGTTCTTCTTCTTTAAATTTATCCTTATAATAACTAGAATATTGTTCAAACGTAACATATTTTCTATCATCAAAATACTTTATTTTCCCGAATAATGTTTGCATTTTCACACATTGAATCATTATATTTTCTAATAAATCTCTTTTTTCAATTGTGTATTCATATAATGAAGTAATTGCTAATACTATTGTTCCAGCAAATATATTTAATAAAATCCCATTTATAAATTCTGTTATTTCTGTTTTTACAACAGCAAAGCTAAGTAACACACTCACTAACAAAGTTATAACTGATATCACTATACTTATCCAAAATATTCTTTGATTTAATTTCATTTTTCTCTCCTATACTATTATTTCTCGTAGTTATAAATTAAAACTAGTTAACAAGCTTCATTGCACTAGCCAAGCCTTTTCGTCTTTAACAAATAAATATTACACACTTTTTTCTATATATAACTGCTACACACTCAATATCTTTCGTATTTCTATCGTTGATATCTTAATCTAGCCTTGTTTGTTGATTGTAGATATGCATTTTAATTTTAAATTTTATAAATCAATTTTTTCACTTTTTTCGTGATATGGATTTTATATCACGAATTTTTCACTTTTTTCGTGATATGAATTTTTATATCACGAATTTTTCATTTTTTTCGTGATATAAAATTTTATTTTAAAAATAAATTAATATATTTTTCGAAAGCAAAAATTTGATTTCGGCTATACCCTGTTGTCTCCGTTATGATCCCTTTATCTAGTAATGCATTAACTATTCCATTTATCGTTGTTAATTTTATTCCTGTGATCTCAGACATCTTATTTCTAGTAAGTACAGGTTCATCATATAATAAATCTATTACTTTTTTAGCATTTTCTGGTTTTACAGGTAATTCCATTATAACCTTATCCATTTCCATTGTAAATTTAACTACATTTCTAAATTTTTCTTTTGCAGTTTTTGATGTTTCAATAACCGCTTCTAAGAAAAATTTAATCCATCCTATCATATCGTTATTAGTTCTTACTCTTGTAAGCATATCGTAATATGTATCTTTATTTCTTTCAATATAATCAGAAATATATAAACAAGATTTCTCAAGCATTCCTTTACTTTGTATATACAATGGAATAAGTAACCTTCCAATTCTTCCGTTTCCATCTAAAAATGGATGTATAGATTCGAATTGGTAATGTAAAATCGCAATTTTTATTAAGTCTGGTGTATCTATCTCTTCATTATTTATGAATTTTTCAAAATCTGATAAGCATTCTGTAACTTCTGTATGTGGTGGTGGAACATATACTGCTGTACTTGGCATACTACCACCAATCCAATTCTGTGATATTCTAAATTCTCCTGGAGTTTTATATTCTCCACGAACTCCTTGCATTAAAATTTCGTGAATTTCTCTTATTAATCTAGTACATACTGGAAATCCATTTCTTATTCTTTCAACACCGTAATTTGTAGCCTTTACATAGTTTTGTACTTCTTCCCAGTCATCTCTTTTTTCTGGATTAATGTCAGTTACATCTAGCAAATCTTCTTCCACTGTTGTCCTTGTTCCTTCAATTTTACTGGATTTATTTGCTTCAATTTTTACATGCATTTTAATATATAAATCTACATTTGGTATTAATAATGAATATGCATTTAGTTCACCTATCTGTCTATTTGCTTCAGCTAGTAACTTATCCAATTTTGTGTCGTCCCACCCCCAGTTGAAATTTATTTTGCTTGGAATAAATGCTTTATAGTCATTCATTTTTACATATTCACCTGATTTATATTCTTCTAACTTCATTTATATCACCTCCATATTTTAAATATATTTTTTCACATTTTCTATTCATATATTTTATTTCTATAATACTATACCATATTTTTACATTTTTCTCAATGAAATATAGTATATATTATTTTTTTCTTAATGTATAATCATAACCACCCGTAAAACGGGTGGTTTGCTCTTAGCCTAGAAGGCTTTT
>USCV01000073.1 GCA_900553225.1 uncultured Clostridium sp.
TTTAATGTATGTTCTCCAACAGATAATGTTTTTAAGTATTCATCTTTTAAAGTAATAACTGTGCTTCCTGATTTTGAGTCATAATTTGTAGAATCTACTAATTTATTGTTTACATATACTTTGTTTGTAAATAAGCTATAGTTTGCATCTATTCTAAATGTTGCATTTTTTGATTCATCAATTGTATATGTTTGATTTGCTCCTTCGGTAAACTTATATTCTTTAGGAATAACTTCTTCTTTTACATATTGAAATGTAAATTCATAAGTACATCTAGTATAATAATCAAATCTTGTTTCATATATAATGCCACCATCAGTGCTGTCATAATCCAGTGCAGAACCTGTATATTGAGTATGAAGTCCTTTAAAAACTTCACTTTTTTTAGTTCCAACATTTACTGCAGTTAATATTGCCTTATTTTCTGACCCTTTTCCAACTATCTTTATAACAGCTTCACTTTCATTTTCTGTTGCTAATAGACCTTTATTGTCTCTTTTATAATATAGTGTTTTATCTAAATCTGCAAGATCTACAAATGATTTTAATCCTTCTGTTAATTCATCAGTTTTAGAAAAATCTATTACATATTCTTGCCCATTAGTCAAATCAATTACACCTTTTGATGATATATCATTATAAACATTTTTAACTGTTGTGTTAATAGCAACATTTGTTCTTTCAAATTTAACATCTAATGTTCCACTAAATTTACTTGATTCTAATTTGAATGTAGGTTTGCTTCCTTCTAATATTGATGTAGTAATAGGATAATACCAATTATTAATGTTTAATTTTATAGGTCTATTAACACCAGAAACACTTGCGTCTTCAATTTCTTCAATTACAAACTTATACTCAGCTTCGTTTAAATCAATTACCATTTTATTTGAAATATTAGTAACCAACTCATCACCTTTGAATAATTGTAATTTTGCTTTCTTGCTATATTCTACATAGCCATCATGAATAATTCCACCTTTAAAATTTAATGTTACTTCATTTTTTGTTTCTGCATATACTTTATTTATAGCTATTGGAAACATTAAACTAGCTAATAAACAAATTATAAATAATATTGATAATGCTTTTGTTCTCTTCATTTAATTTTCCTCCTTTCCTACAATATTTTCATTTTAATTTTATCATATAGTATTTTAATTTCCATGTTTTTTACCAAATTTTCCGTGCCATTTTGGTAACTATTTTCTATTAACTGTAATATTTTTCAATAATATTGCAAAGTCTTTTTTGGAATTAATAAAGTTTTTCAATATTACTTTTTAATTTAAATATAATAGTTTTATCTCTATCTATATATATTTTATCAATTATCATTTGTAATATTATTCTATTGGGTTCTTTAGCATTCATTATCTTATCATAGTATTCTAATGCTGTTTTTAATTTTTGAACTTTTTCTTGTAGATTTTTCTTTTTATCTTTTTGAATTAACTCTTGTAAACAATTAATGCTTTGCATTTTTTCTTTTTCTAACTCTTTGTATGTATTTTCTATAATTTCTCTTTGTATAGGATTATTGCTAGATAATAGTTCTTTTATTTTTTGATTAATTAATATTTTATACTCGTCATTTAAAATATTTAATTTGTTTTGTAGCTTTGATTTATTATTATTTTTTTCATCTTGTTCTAGGTTTATTTTAATATTTGTTATTTCTTTTAAATATTTTTGTTTGGTAAACTTTAAAAATTCTTTTAAATGGGTTAATATATCTTTTTCTTTAATTTCGTGACAGTGGCAAACTTTTGTACCATATTGTCTATATTTTGAGCACTCATACCCTTTTTCTGGTACTTTTCTTTTTATTATTACTCCTGACATTCCAGATCCACAGTTATTACATATACACATTCCTGAAAAAAAATAATTTCGTTTTTTATTTGCACCTGATGTATTTTGCTTTTTTCTTTTATTTCTTAATTCTTGTGCTAAATTAAATGTCTCTTTTGAAATAATAGGCTCGTGATGATTTTCAAATATAAAATGTTCTTCTTTAGGCAGTTTTACAATTTTTCCTCTTATATTTACACTTTTCTTTTTATGAGTTATAAGAATTCCTGTATATACTTCGTTATTTAAAATATTACCTACCATATCTTTAGTCCAAGCTTCTTGAACTTTATGTTTATAAATTCGTCCCCTCTCTGAGTGTTTTGCTCTGTAATATTCTGAAGGTGTAGGATAGTTGTATTTTGAATTTAATATTTCACTAATTTTTTGAAATCCATATCCATCTTCCAAATATAATTTAAATATAAGTTCAATAACTGGTCTTATTTCTTCTACAACATATAGCATTGGTATATTATCTTTAAAGGTTTTTTCATAACCATAATAATTTCCCATAATTAATCTTCCTGTCTTTTGTTTAGAATACATATGATCTCTAGTTTTTCTAGAACAATCTTTTACATATCTTTCATTAAACCAAGTAGTTATTCCGATACAATCATCTCTATCATTTAAAACATCATAAGTGCCACCCATTTCAGATACTAAAATTAGATTTTTTTGCATATTTTTGAATTCATCTATTAAAACTAATACTCGTCCATTGTTTCTTCCAATTCTTGATAAATCTTTTGCTATTACTACATCTACTTTTCCTCCTTTTACTCTTTCCATCATTTTTGTAAATTCAGGTCTGTTAAAGGTATATCCCGAAACATTGTCATCTATGTAAAAGTCTGAGACAGTCCAATTACAAGAATTTGCATAATCTTGAATAATTCTTTTTTGTTCTTCAATACTTGCATAATTCTCTTTATCTTCATCTCTAGACAATCTACAATATCCTACAACTGTCATTTTTTCCTCCAAAT
This sequence comes from uncultured Clostridium sp., assembly GCA_900553225.1. Lineage (GTDB taxonomy): Bacteria > Bacillota > Clostridia > TANB77 > CAG-508 > CAG-492. The sequence goes on from USCV01000073.1 coordinate 2,847, forward strand.
CTCGCCTGATATTGCTTGCTTTGATGTTAGCATACATTTTTATTTAATTCCACTTGTTTCGTAATTATTTTTTCAAGAATCTCGGGATAATTCTCTTTTCCACTTACGAAAGTAGCCACGCTATATTTTTCTTGTTTATACTTTTTAACTAAATCTTTTGTTTCTTTTTTCTGGAGTTCTTCTTCTGTCAAATAAATTTGAACATACTTTTTGCTTTGCATTTCTGTATTTGTAATTTGCATTACTTTTTAACTCCTTCATAACACTTCTTCTAAGTAAATGTTATGCCAAAAAGAGAATTGTTATCTCTTTTATTTCAAATTACAATAGAAATAGTGCAAAACTTTTTTCACATTTATCAAATTTCATCACCTCACTTCTCTCTATATAAGAAGCCAAAAAATTTCTTTAATGTTGCATTTTTTAGAAAAATTTTTTCATTTTTTCAAACTTTTTTAAAGTTCGCAGGAACAGGGAGTCACCCTTAACTCCCATTTACGCCTAAAAGCGTTGCTTTTAGCAGGATACTACAATCATAACCACCCGTAAAACGGG
>USCV01000074.1 GCA_900553225.1 uncultured Clostridium sp.
ATAGGGAGAGTGAATTAATATGAGTGAAACTTTCAAAATTAATATGTACTTCGATGAAAATGGTGAAGAGTTGGAAGAATTAATAAAATATTTAATAATTAATATCTTAAAGAAAAATATTTTTGAACATTAAAATTTTGTGTTAAATGAGATATAATTAAACTTAAATTCAAATTGTTTTTATCAAGCATAGAAGGGAGGAACAATGCTTGAACAAATAGAAAAAACAATATACAAGGTAGCGATTTATATAAGACTATCAAAAGAAGATGTAGACAGAGGTTATGATGAAAGTGAAAGCATAAAAAATCAAAGAGCATTATTAACAGAATATGTGCAAAAATTAGGATGGAAGTACCAATTAATAGATATATATATTGATCAAGGTTTTACTGGAACAAATTTTAATAGACCTGATTTTCGAAGAATGATAAGAGATATAGAAAATGGAAAAATTAATATGGTTGTAACAAAAGACTTATCTCGTTTAGGCCGTGATTATATAGAAACAGGAGAATATATGGAAAAATGGTTTCCTGACAATAATGTAAGATATGTTTCAGTAACAGATGGAATAGATACTTTTGAAACATCAAACGGTAATAATGATATTGCACCATTTAAATCAATATTAAATGATATGTATTCGAAAGACTTATCAAAAAAAATAAGAACGGCAATGCACACGATGCAAAAACAAGGAAAATGGGTAGGTGGAAAAACACCACTTGGATACATAAAAGATTCAAAAGATAAAAATAAATTAATAATTTATGAGCCAGAGGCAAGAATTATAAAAACTATATTTAATAAGGCATATAATGGAAATCAAATCGGAGCAATAAGAGATTATTTAAATAGTAATAATATTCCAACAGCAAATAAATCAAGGTATAATAAAGAAACATTTTGGGAAAATAAAACAGTAAAAAACATATTAAAAAATAAAGTTTATATAGGTACAACAGTGCAAAATAAAAGAAGTAGAATAAGTTATAAAAATAGAAAAATCAGACCAAATCCAGAAGAAAAATGGGTAACTGTAGAAAATACACATGAACCAATAATAGAAAAAAATATATTTGATGCTGTGCAGAAAATGATAATAGTTCAGAACTACAATAGAAATGAAAAGAAAAATATTTTTTTATTGGATGGTTTACTTTTTTGTTATGAATGCAAACATAAAATAGGGGTAAGAGGAAAAAAGAATGGTAATTATTATATGGTATGTAATAATTATCGCAGAAACTCAAAATTAGGACTTTGTACTTCTCATGGATTTAGTTATTCTAATTTAGAAGATACTATAATCAATTATATTAAAAATTTATTTCAAAAAATAAATAGTGAAAAAATAGAATTAGAAGTAAAAAAAAGAATGACAAAATATGATTATGGAAAAATACTTCAAAAACTAGAAAACGAGATAAAATTGATAAATAACAATATTGACCAAATGTATGTAGACAAATTGAACAATAAAATAAGTGAAGAAATGTATGAAAGATTATTGGAAAAATTTAGAGATGAAATAAAACAAAAAGAAAATGAATACATAGAAATTAAGGGGCAAAAAGAAGATTCAAAACAAGATGATACAGAAAAAATAAAAAGTGTTGTACAAGAATTTTTAGAGTTAAAAGAACTAACACCAGAATTTATGAAAGTAATTATTAATAGAATTGAGATACATCAAGATAAACAGGTAGATTTATATTTCAATTTTAAACAATTAAACAACTTAAAAGAAAAAATATAAGGCTAATTTAATGCTAAATATTAGATTAGTCAAAAATAAAAATTAAAACTGCCTATTTTTATATCAACCTGAAGGAATATCTATGGCGGTTCCAATGAGAAATGGTGGAATGAGCAAGCTTAAAGTAATTTTTTATGTTATTTTATCTGGTGTTACAACAGGATTAGGAGCTTTTTTTGGTTCACTCGTTGGTGGTATTTCTAATCAAATAATTGCAGTTTGTTTAAGTTTTGCTGCTGGTGCTATGTTGTATATTGTTTCAGGAGAACTTATTCCGGAGTCTAATAAAGTTTATAAGGGAAGGATGAATGCAATTGGGTATATAATGGGCTTTATTCTTGGGATTTTTTCTAGCTTGATTTAATGGTGTGGGCTTGGTTTGTTGCATCCGTAGGGAATCGGCAGAATGCCTTAATAATAAATAAGAAAAAAACGTTCTCCAAGGCGCTTTAGTTTGTGCTTATTTCATATTTTATTGAACACACTCTAAATAGAGATACTAGCGATTGTGTAATGGTCGAACTTATTTTTTCTTATTTATTATTAAGGCTTGTTGTTGTTCGTGCTATGTATGACATTTGTGTTACAAAATTGTAATGCAATTTTAATAAATGAGGTAGTTGTAGCTTCCGTAACCGTAAGAGAATAGTTGCGTTTTGGGCTATCTTTTTTTATGTATTATAAAATGTTAGTATTTAACTATACAGGTATAGATAAAAGATGATTTTAATCTTTAATATAAAGGAGAAATTTAATCGTATGAATAAATTTAAAAAGCAGTTTACAAGTTTTATTTCGTGTGTTTTAACTGTAGTTATTTTGATGAGTACTTCTAGTACGTTAATATATGCTACAGAAAATGTGGTGAGTCAGAGTAACGAGCAAAGTGAAGTGATAAAGAATAATATAGACAAAACAGAAAAAAGTGATGAAGTAGTAGAAGATACTGTTCAGAAAAACGAAGCTAAACCAAATATTGAAAGCTTAAATAACAATGCAAACGAAGTAAGTAATAATAAGGAATCTAATGTGGCTGAGCAAGCAAATGTTAATAGCACACAAGAGGATTTTAAGATAGCTTTAAAATGGGGACGGAGTATCAGGTAATACATATACATGGAATGCAACGAAAAGTGAGAATAGAGTAATAAAGTTAACATTTTACTACCAAAATGAAGTTTCAAAGAAAAAATATCTACCAGGAGATTTGCAAGTAACAATCCCAGGAATAGGTAAGTTAAATAGAAATGCAACAAAAAAGGCAATAGATATTGCAGCAGATGAATATGGGGCTACAGATTTAAAAAGGGATTGGTCATATAAATATGACTCAAAGACAGATACATATACATTTTATAATAATA
>USCV01000075.1 GCA_900553225.1 uncultured Clostridium sp.
TAATTTTTAAATTTAATTAGTCTTTATTTACAATTACCTGAGCAATTTTATATATTAATTTTTGTTCTTCAGATGAAGAAGATTTAAGCAATTCACTAAATTCAGCATTTAAGTAATTTTTAGAATTTCCAGAGCTACCATTTAAAATCTGACCTTCAGTGATATTAAGTATATCACAAATTTGATTTAATCTTTTTAAATTGATATGAGAACTACCACGCTCAATTCTACTTAAAAAAGCTACAGATACATCTAACTTTTCTGCTAAGTCTTCTTGAGTTAAATGCTTATTTTGTCTAGCCTTTTTTATTCTTTGACCAATAATATTATAATCTAATGCCATTTGTTTCACCTCTACATAAAAAATAGCATCTAACAGTTTAAATTTACAGAAATCAGTAAGTTAATATAAATACATGTATTACAATATAGTATGAATAAAAAAATTGAAAATATTCATCATTATAATATAATTTGAAAAAAAGGAGGGACAAACTTGAAGACTATAGAAAATTTTAAATTTTACAAAAAAGAATTAATAATAGGTCCTATTTTTAAATTATTTGAGGCGATTATTGAAGTTACATTACCGTTTCTAATGGCTAAATTAATAAACAATATTGGTACTTGGAATTCTAAAGAAATTATATATTATGGTATTGGAATGCTATTTTTAACTATAATTGCAGTTTCTTTTGCAAGTTTTAGTCAGTATATGGCTGCAAAAGCCTCACAAGGATATGGAACAAAAATGAGAAATGATATTTATATGCAATTATTAAAATTAGACCAAAAGCAAATAGAAAAGTTCAATTCAAGTTTTTTAATAAATACAGTAACAAATGATACATTTCAGTTAGAAACTGCCATTGCAATGTTTATAAGGCTCGTAATTAGAGTACCGTTTATTGTTATTTGTGCACTTGCGATGGTTTATATTATAAATAAAAAATATGCATTAATTCTATTTGGTGCAACTATTTTACTTGGAATTTGTATATTCTTGATTGTAAGATGTGCTTCACCACTTTATCAGAAATTTAAAAAGAAATTAGATATACTAACTAATATAATAAAAGAAAATTTAATTAATGTTAGAGTTGTTAGAGGATTTATACAGGAAAAGCAGGAAATAAATAAATTTAAGGAAGTAAATGAGCAAACAAAAAAATACTCAGAGTTATCAAGTATAATATCTAATTTATTAAACCCAATTACAACAATTATATTAAATATTACAATTGTATTTGTAATTTATTTTGCAAGTTCTCAAATTCAAAGTGGAAGCCTTGAAAAAGGAGAACTAATAGCAGTTATTAATTATATTTCACAAATGTTACTTGCAATTGTTGTTTTAGCAAATTTGATTACAATCTATACAAGAGCGTATACTTCATTTTTAAGAGTAAATAAAATTATGAAAGTAGAGTCTAAATTAAAAAGTGGACGAATATGTAGAATAAACGAAAATGCGATTGCTATTAAGGTGCAAAATCTTAACTTTTCATATTATGACGAAAATGTATTAGAAAATATTAATCTAGAAATAAAAACAGGTGAGATAATTGGGATAATAGGTTTAACAGGAGCTGGTAAAAGTACATTGCTTAATTTAATATGTAGAAATTATGATATAGATTCAGGAAAGATTATTTTATTTGGACAAGATATAAAAAAATACAATTTAGAATATTTAAAAAAAGAAATAGTATTTTTATCACAAAAACCAGGATTTTTTCATGACACTATAAAAAATAACATTTTACTTGGAAGAGAAGATATAAAAGATGAAGAAATTTTAAATGCTATAAAAAAATCTGACGCCTTAGAATTTGTAGAAAAATTGCCTAATAAAATGGATAATTATTTAGAAAAAGATGCAAATAATTTATCAGGTGGACAAAAGCAAAGAATTGCAATTGCAAGGGCTTTTATAACAAAGCCAAAAGTTTTATTATTAGATGATATAACAAGCGCATTAGATAGAAAAACAGAAAAAATAGTATTAAATAATATAATTAAATACGCAAAAGAAAATAAGATTACTGTTCTAATGGCAACGCAGAAAATATCTACATTAAAGTATGCAGACAAGATAATAGTTCTAAAAGATGGAAAAATAGAAAGCTTTGAGGAAAGCAAAAAAATAAATAATATTAGTAAATCATACCAAGAAATATATAATATGCAAAATAGTTAATAGTGGGTAGGTGATAATTTATATGAATAAAAAAATATATAGAAAATTTATATTCTATTTATGTATAATAATAGTATTTGGAATAATTTCTTCTGTAATATCTTTAATTGTGCCAAAGTTAATAGGAGATACAATTGATTATGTTATTAAAGAAAATGAAAATTCATACATTATAGAAAATGTAATTAAAATTTTTACCTTTTATGCATTAGTATTTGTTTTAGATGCTTTATCATCTATTTTAGTTGTAAAAGCCTCAAATAAATTCATTAAGACGATAAGAGATGAATTGTTTTTTAAATTACAAAATTTATCTAAGATCGGAAGAGCG
>USCV01000076.1 GCA_900553225.1 uncultured Clostridium sp.
GAAACATTATATCTTTTGTATACTCCATAAAAATCCCCCTTTGTATTTTTTCATATTAAATATATATTCCATTATTTTTATTTTATTCCTATTTCTTTTAAATTAATTTTTACATGATAATAATTTTTATCTTAATGCTTCTTTTATTTTCTTAGCTAAATCTTCATTTATTCCTTTAACGCTTGAAATTTCTTCTATACTTGCTTGTTTGATTTTATCTGTACTTCCAAACTTTTTTAATAATGCTACTTTTTTCACAGTACCTATTCCCTGTACCTCATCTAAAGCCGATTGTGTAATAAAACTATCTCTTAATTTTTTATGATATCCAATTGCTGTATCATGTACAGTATCTTGAAAAAGAGTAATTGTATTCATTAGTTGGTCCGATAGCACTAATTCATTTCTATTTTCATCTATTAAACTTTTAGTTTGATGTTTATCATTTTTTACCATTCCGAAAATTGGTATATTCACATTTTCTTCTCTTATTGCTTCTTTTGCTGCTCGTATTTGAGTAATTCCACCATCTACAAAAATAACATCTGGTAATTTTCCAAATCCATCATTTTCAGTATTTATTGAGTGTCTAATTCTTCTACCGTATTACTTCCTTCATACATCTTGGATCATCTTGTCCAATTACAGTCTTTATTTTAAACCTTCTGGATAGATTTTTTTTAATAATTCCATCTTGCATTACACACATTCCAGCAACTACAAAAGTACCAGATAAATTTGAAATATCATAACATTCTATTTTTCTTGGCATACTTTCTAATTTTAGTACTTGTTTTAATTCATTTAAGATACTATATTTATCTTTTTCTTTATTTTCTAAAGTAACTTTAGCATTTTTTTCTGCCATTTCAATTAGTCTTAATTTTTCCCCTTTTTGTGGAGATTTAATCTCAACTTTTCTATCCACCTGTTTTGTTAATAAATATTCCAATATTTCTTTATCTTCTATGTCTTCTTTTATCATAATTTTATTTGGTAAAACTGGTCTATTTAGATAAAATTGCTTTATAAAATTTGATAAAATTTCGCAGTCTGATTCATCATTTAATTCTTGCATAAAAAAATGCTCTCTACCAATCATTTTGCTTCCACGCACAAAAAATATTTCAATACATACTTCCATTTCATTTCTTGCAATTCCTATTACGTCAATATCGTTTTCCGATATATTAGAAACCTTTTGCCTTTCAGATATTCTTTCAATTGCAATTCTTTTATCTCTTAAATATGCCGCTTTTTCATATTCTTGTTTTGTTGACGCTTCTATCATTTCGTTTTCTAATTGTTTCTCAAGTTTTTCAGTTTTTCCTTCTAAAATTGATATAATCTCATTTATTTGTTTTCTATATTCTTCTTTTGAAACAAACCCCATACATGGTGCTAAACATTTTTTTATATGATAATTTAAACATGGTCTATCTTTATATTTAAAACTTCTACATTGCCTTATTTTAAATTTTTCTTTTATAAAATTCACCATTTCTTTAGCACTTCCAGAACTTGCATATGGTCCAAAATATCTTGCACCATCATTTAGAATTCTTCTCGTTATGTATATGTCTGGATAGTCGGATTTTATATTTATTTTTATGTATGGATATGTTTTATCATCTTTTAAAAGGACATTAAATTTTGGCATATTCTTTTTTATTAAATTACATTCTAAAATAAGTGCTTCAGCTTCATTATCTGTTACAATATACTCAAAATAATCAACTAATGCAACCATATTTTCAATTCTTTTTGTTTTATTATTTTTTCTAAAATATTGCCTTACACGGTTCTTTAGTGAAATTGCTTTTCCTACATAAATTATTTTTCCATTTTTATCATGCATAATATATACGCCCGGCTTATTTGGAAGCTTTTTTAGTTCATCTTCTAAATTAAACATAATTTCCTCTCTTAATTACCTTAAAATTTTATCATCATTACAATATTATAAATAATTTTCTTATTTTGAAGTTTTTATTTGTATTGTAAAATTCAGTAAGTAAAATAATAAAAATCCAATTATAATTATACTACAAATTGCCCACATTTTCCACCCTTTTTTATATATATTTCAGTCTTTGATTTTT
>USCV01000077.1 GCA_900553225.1 uncultured Clostridium sp.
TATAAAATAATTGTATATTATTATTTTTTCTTTTTGTCTTATTTTTTATTTTGATAAATGTTTTTTTTTATATAAAATACTATAATTTAAATTTTATTTTCCCAAACAAAATTTAGAGAATATTTTATTAATAATGTCTTCTGTTACATTTTCTCCTGTTATATTTCCTAGATTAATTAAGGCTTCTCTTATGTTGATAGAAACAACATCTATTGGCAAATTGTCTTTTATAGAGCTAATTGAATCATTTATACTATTTATTGCTTTTCTAATTTGATTTATATGCCTTATATTAGTAATTATTTCTCCATTATTTGTCTCTATTTCATTTATATTAAACAACTCAGATATTAAACAATATAAATCTTCTATTCCATCTCCAGTTTTTGCAGATATTTTAACAATCGGTTTATTTAAATTATAAATTTCCTCCTTTTCAATTATGTCGTTTTCTAAATCTATTTTATTTAAAATAATAATTGATTTTTTATCCTTAATTAATTTTATAATTTCCATATCCTCATTTTCTAATTTTCTACTACAGTCAAATATCGCAATAATTAAATCTGCTTCGTTTGTTAATTTTAAAGCTCTATTAACACCAATTTCTTCAATTTTATCTGTCGTTTTTCTTATGCCCGCAGTATCTATTATTTTTAGAGGAATTCCCTTTACAGTTATAAATTCTTCAATAGTATCTCTGGTAGTTCCCGCATACTCACTTACAATTGCTCTTTCTTCATTTAGAATAAAATTTAATAACGATGATTTTCCGAGCATTAGGTTTTCCAATAATAATAGTCTTTATTCCCTCTTTTAAAATTTTACCGGTACTAAAACTGCCTTCTAATATCTGAAGTTTTTCTTTTATACTATTTAATTTATTAATTGCATTATTAGATGTAACTTCTTCTAAATCATATTCTGGATAATCTATTGTCGCTTCAATATCAGACATGATATCTAATAATGCGTCACGTATTTCATATAATTTTTTAGATAAACTTCCAGACAATTGATTAACCGATGCTTTTACTTCTTTTTCTGTTTTTGCATTAATAATATCAATAACCGACTCTGCTTGAGACAGATCAATTCTTCCATTTAAGAAAGCCCTCTTAGTGAATTCACCTGGTTCCGCTAACTCTGCACCATTTTTCAAACACTGCTCTAAAATAATTTTTTCGATCATTGTTCCTCCATGCGAATTAATTTCACACATATTCTCCATAGTATAACTCTTTGGTTCCGTAAAGAAGGAAACTAATACTTCATCTATTTTTTCTTCTTTTTCGTTTACGATATATCCATATTTTATAGTATATCCTTTAATTTTAGTTATTTCTTTACCTTCTTTAGTTCTAAATATTCTCTTTAGTACTTTAAAGCAATCTTTGCCACTCATTCTAATAATTCCAATTCCACCAGTACCTGTTGCCGTGGAAATAGCAGCTATTGTATTCATAAAAACACTCCTTTATATATTTTAAAAGTCAAAGTTACAACTCAGTATAAGAATATATCTTATTTACTAAATCGGAACTTTGACTTCTGATTTTTAAATTATTTAATTATTGATATTACAATTCTTCTATTTGGTTCTTCACCAATACTATGCGTAGTAACTTTTTCGTTTTCTTGTAACTTATTATGAATTATTTTTCTTTCATAAGCAGTCATCGGTTCTAGGGTAATTTCATTTCCATTCTTTAATACTGTCTTTGCTACTTTAACTGCAAGCTCTTCGAGAACCTTTTTTCTTTTATTTCTATATCCTTGAATATCTAACATTACTTTAACCTTTGTTGTATAACCGTTATTTGCAATAGACGATAAAATAGTTTGAAGAGAATTTAATGTTTCTCCTCTATATCCAATTAAAAATCCTAATGATTCACCATATATATCTATCTTAATTGTATCCTCAATAACTTCGATTTTAAAATTAATTTTATTATTTTGAATTATTTCATCCATTTGATTTAAAAATTTTTCTATTTTCTCTTTTCTCTCTTCTA